>JBAVYC010001533.1:0-2179 GCA_049698595.1 Desulfobacterales bacterium
ACCAATCTGTCTGTTGTTTGTGGTTTGTTGTTAAAACGAAATACCCCGAATTTTGCCGGTCTGAAGACAAGTTCACTACCGTTCACCGGCCCTTCAGATCTGCAACTGACAATACACAACTCACAACATACATTGAGCGGCCCCTCGATAAGGTACAAGAACTTAAGATCAATTGGAATATCGGAAATAGTTTAAGAAGGACTGTGCCGATCTTCCAGGAACTCACCGCCGGCGCGCACCGGGCAGGCGACAAAATGGCCGTTGCCGATGTCAGTAAATTCGGGGCTCAACCGGGAACACGAGTCCTGACGATAGATGCAGCGGGGGTGAAAGTAACAGCCGGATGGCGGATTGATGGGACTGGGAACGTCACCCTGCAGGATTTGACGGTTTTTTTCCAGGCGTGGGTCCGGGATGGGAACCGCCGAAAGAAGGGCTTCGGTATAGGGGTGTCTGGGATTTTTGTACAATTCGCCGCCGGGCGCCATCTCCACAATCTTACCCAAATACATCACCGCCACCCGATCGCTCATATACTCGACCACACTCAAATCGTGGGCGATAACCAGATAAGAAAGCTGAAATTCACCCTTGAGGTCCTGCAGCAGGTTGATGACCTGGGCCTGAATTGAGACGTCCAGCGCCGATACGGGTTCGTCGGCCACGATAATCTTGGGATTCAGCGCCAATGCGCGGGCGATACCGATGCGCTGCCGCTGGCCGCCTGAGAATTCGTGAGGATAGCGGCGCATGTGGTCGGCGTGCAGGCCGACCTTCCGGAGCAGGGCTGCCGTGCGGTCCTCGACTTCGCGACCGTTGCCGACGTTGTGAATTATAAAGGCTTCCCCGACAATGCTGCCGACCGTCATGCGCGGATTGAGGGAAGCATAGGGATCCTGAAAAATTAGCTGCAGTTCACGGCGCAGGGACTTGAGCCTTTTACGGTCCAGTCGGCTGATGTCGCGTCCCTCAAATAGGATTTTGCCGGCAGTGGGCTCCAGAAGTTTTAGAATCAGGCGGCCGGTCGTCGATTTGCCGCAACCGCTCTCACCCACCAGGCCGAGTGTTTCCCCTTTATACAAATAAAAGCTGACGTCGTCGACCGCGTGCACGTACCCGATCGTCTTCGACCAGAAACCGCCTTTGACGGGAAAATATTTCTTCAGGTGTTTGATTTCCAGTATAGGTTCGGACATAGTGTCTTTACCCTCTGTTCAGAGCGGATGTTTTTGTCTTAGAAAACCTGGCCATTAATTTTCTGTCAGCCGTAGAGCCAGCAACGGACCCGGTGATACGCTTTTTCTGCTTTTAATTCCGGGTTCTCATGTCGACAGACATCCATTACCTTGGGACAGCGGGGATGAAAATGACACCCCGCCGGCAACTGTGACGGACTCGGCACAACTCCCTGGATCTCCGTAAGGCGCGCTTTTTTTTGGATGCTGTGGTCTATGCGCGGAATCGATTCGAGCAGACCTTCGGTATAAGGGTGCAGCGGATGTTCGAAGATATTGTAAACATCCGCTTCTTCTACGACCTTGCCGGCATACATGACCACCACCCGGGCCGCGCTTTCAGCCACCACCCCCAGGTCATGGGTGATCAGAATAATGGCCGTATCCAGATCCGCTTTCAGAGATACCATCAGGTCTAAAATCTGGGCCTGGATAGTGACATCCAGGGCGGTCGTCGGTTCGTCGGCGATCAAGAGGCTGGGATTACACGACAGGGCCATGGCAATCATGGCCCGTTGACGCATACCGCCGCTGAGCTGATGGGGGTGCTCATTCACGCGGCGTTCCGGTAACGGGATGCCCACCAGTTGGAGCATGTCTATCGAGCGGTCATGGGCGTCTTTTTTGCTCAATCCCTGGTGCAGTCGCAAGGCTTCGGAAATCTGGTTGCCGATCGTATAAACCGGGTTCAGAGAAGTCATCGGCTCCTGAAAGATCATCGATATCTTATTGCCCCGAATCCTGCGCATCTCTTCGTTCGAAAGGGCCAGAAGACTTTGGCCCTCGAAGACAATGTCGCCGGCAATGATCTTGCCGGGCGGATCCGGGATCAGCCGCATGATGGAAAGCGCGGTCACACTTTTGCCGCAGCCGGACTCTCCAACCACACCCAGGGTTTCACCTTTGCGCACCTCGTAGTCCACACCGTCCACTGCCGGTGATAC
>JBAVYC010001534.1:0-1600 GCA_049698595.1 Desulfobacterales bacterium
AATATATGTGGCCGGCCAAACAGAGGGGAGATTTCACCATCATGGCCCGGGCGACGGATACCGACGGCCGCCGACAGCCAGAGACGGCCCGCTGGAATAAGCTTGGCTACGGTAACAACGGCATCCGCGAACATGCTGTGCGTGTCAATATCCGCTGACGGGGCATGCTCTATCGTTAGAGCTTACCCCAACGCTGCAAAAGTCGGAGGGCTTCAGAGCCCAGGCGTCAAGGGTGAAATTGTAGTCGGTTACCTTGATCCCTTGACAACACAGGATCTGAAGTTCTCCGGCTTTCCCGAAGGGTAAACAACATGGCTCGACCCCATTATTTGGGGATACCCGGAGAATTGTGTTTTCAGTATGATATTTCATATAATAACAGACCATTATCTACAATTTGGCATGTTGTTTATGGAACACCGGGGCTTAATCCAGCACGGCAACTGCCTCCACCTCGATCATGTATTCCGGCAGTGCTAAACTTTCTATTATCAATAAGGTATTTGGCGGACAGGGCTCCGGAAAATACTCGCTTCGAACCCGGCGATATATCTCAATGTAGCTGAAATGGGTCAGAAAGGTCGTTTTTTTGACAATATTCTGCAGGGTGCCCCCGGCTTCCTCCATTATGTTTTTCAAATTTTCGCAGACCTGTCGAACCTGGGTTTCGAAGTCGCCTTTGCCCACCAAATTACCGTCCACATCCCGGGCAATCTGACCGGCGATATACAAGGTGTTACCCGCTTTAGATGCATGAGAATACCCCTTGGTGGGATGGACGCTCTTGAGTTTCAATATTTCATGTGCCATAAAAACCTCCTTTTTGTGTGAATTTCTGTTCGAATGAACCCACCACGCCCCTGTAACCTTAATTGAGCGACACTCAATGGGAGTTTAACCTAACGTTATTTTTGAAAGAAGGAAAGCTTAAATCGGTTGTGCGGTAAAAACTAAATTTTTCATGGATGCCACTTGCCAATGAGACGTATCTTGCTTATGTTAATCTGATTATGAAAAATGGAAATTTTATATTAGTTCAAATTGTTGTCAGGATGTTTATTTTACTAATTATTTTATCATCTTATAGCATCGTACACGCCGACCCGATTGATTCTCCATTGTTGCTCAATAAAAATCCGAAGTACATTGTGCGAAGTGAAACCATTCGAGTTGTAACCGCCTACAATGCCGGAGACCCCGGGCAAACAGACGATACTCCCTGCATATCAGCCAATGGAGAAAATATTTGTAAAGCCCTGGCAAAAGGCAAAAAACGATGTGCGGCCAACTTCGTTCCTTTAGGCTCACATTTACACGTGGAAAAAATTGGGGTGTGCCGGGTGACGGATCGAACCAACAAGCGTTATCGCAATCGGGTGGATATTGCCATGCAAAGGGATGAGTATCATGAAGCACGCCGGTTCGGCCGGCAGAAGCTGACAGTAAAAATCATTGATATCGGCCAGGCATCCCATTAAAATATCGATCCCCGTCTAAAAAAAACGGTAGTTATGTCACAGGCCGATAACTTTGTCTGCAACGATGCGCTTTGTCAACAGATTCGCTTAAACCTGGCGAAATTTAAAGTATTGCCCTATGC
>JBAVYC010001535.1:0-3563 GCA_049698595.1 Desulfobacterales bacterium
AAATCGACATTTTCAATTTTTATTCTCGAAACTAAATTATAATATCGGCTGGACGAAGCGACTTCCGCAATTAATCAATCTACATTATTCAATTATTAGGAAAAAATTATGTCTGCATTTACACATATAGATGAAAAAGGGCACGTCAGAATGGTGGATGTTACCGAAAAAAAGCCCACCGTGCGGGTTGCCCTGGCCGGTGGTGCCGTTTTCATGAAACCGGAGACATTCAGCATGATCCGGGACCAAAATGTAAAAAAGGGAAATGTCCTTGAAACCGCTCGAATAGCCGGCATCATGGCCGCAAAAAAAACATCCGAACTTATCCCGATGTGCCACCCCTTGAGTCTCACCCATGTGCAGGTTGACTTTGAACCGGATGAAACAAACAGCCGAATCATCATTGAAGCTTCGGCGCGTACTGTCGATCAGACCGGTGTTGAGATGGAAGCCCTCACTGCAGTGACGGTGGCGGCCTTGACCGTTTATGATATGTGTAAATCCTATGACCGCGAAATGACGATTTCCAGTATTCAGCTTCTCGAAAAATCGGGTGGAAAAAGCGGCACATATAAAAGAATCTCAGATAAAAAAATGCCAAATAGGACAGTCCGGTGAAAGAAAAATTGAATCCCCGTTACCTGTATATCCTGTATATCATCATTTATGCCATCACCTTTGCGCTATTGGTCTCCAGTTGTAAGCCCAAGCCCATGGTAAAACCAGAACCACCGACCAGAGAAAATGCCATGGAACTGATCTCCTCCTGGTCGTACCCGGATTTTTTAGATGACATGACCTATGATGGATTGGAAGACAGCCTTTTACAGAGCCTGTCCTACCTTAATAAAATACCCGCCGATCGTCAGTTTATTTTCGGAAAAGATCAATACAACGCCAAACACATGATCAAATCCCTGCAGCACTTCCTGGATTATATTCAAACCCGTCCGCCCCGGCAGGACCTGAAAAAATTTATTCAGTCCGATTATCGTATCTATCGCTCTGTCGGACGCAATGGTGAGGGCGAGGTCTTATATACCGGATATTATGAACCTCTTTTAAAAGGCAGTCTCGTTCGCAGTGATCGATATCGATTTCCGATTTATACCCGCCCCCGGGATCTGATTACCATCGACCTTTCCCTTTTTCACAAAAAATTCAGAGGTGAAAAGATTATCGGCCGCTATACGAATCAATCGGTGGTGCCCTATTATGACCGCAGTGAAATAGAAACAGGCGGTGTGCTTGCAGACAAGGCCGGGGTCCTGGCCTGGGCTGAGGACCCTGTGGACGTCTTTTTTCTGCAAATACAGGGATCGGGAAAAGTTCAACTGGACAATGGCAATGTTTTTAATGTTCATTATCAGACCACCAATGGCAGGCCCTATCGCAGCATCGGCAAATTGTTGATCGATGAGGAAAAAATTTCCGTGGCCGACATGTCCATGCAAAAAATTCGGGAATATTTGAACAATCATCCCGAGGAGATCAACACGGTTTTAAATTATAATCCCAGCTACGTATTTTTTATAATTGAGCCCAATGGTCCCCTGGGCAATATCAATGTTAAATTAACACCCGGCCGATCCATCGCGCTGGATCGCCGCATATTTCCTTCGGCGGCGCTGGCTTTCATCGAGACGGAAAAACCGTTGATAGACGATGCCGGACAGATTCACAGCTGGCAGCGCTTTTCCCGCTTTGTGTTGAATCAGGACACCGGCGGGGCTATCAAAGGGCCGGGCCGGGCCGATCTGTTCTGGGGAAACGGACCCTACGCTGAAATTGCCGCGGGACATCTCAAGCATACCGGCGAACTTTATTTTCTGGTATTAAAATCGACCTCGTGATTCCGGTTTGATGTTACTGGGCCTGGTTGCTGGTTATTCTTGACACATGGGTCCTAAACAAGTACTTAAACAGTTCTTTTGATGAACGCATAACAAGACATCAATTTAGGAGAGACATATGTTTGGCATCGGTATGCCTGAAATGCTCGTGATCCTGGCCCTGGCCCTGATCGTCATCGGCCCGAAAAAATTACCGGATCTGGCCAAATCACTGGGTCGTGCAATGCGTGAGTTTAAAAAAGCCACCAGTGAATTTAAAGAGACCATTCAGCTCGAAAGCGAACTATCCGAAGTAAAAGAAACCTTTAACGACATCAGTGATGGGGTCAAGGGCGCGGTTGATCTGAATCTCAAACCTGAAAAACAAAAAACGGATAAAGTCGGATCCGATGACGAAAAAAACAAAGAGAAAGGTAATCAACATGAATCCGAGTCAGATGATTTTGGCAATTTAAAAAATCTGAAAAAGGAATTTGATAATCTGGATCCTCATACAGACACATCCCAAAAGGATGAAACTGTGATGCAGGACGCATCGCCCGAAACTGATGATGATAAAAAAGACAAAGTAAAAGGATCCGTTGACGATGCATGAGGACGAAAAACTTCCCTTCACTTCTCATCTGGAAGAGCTCCGCAAACGACTGATTACCAGTTTTATCGCCATCGGTGTCGGTTTCGTAGTCTCTTTTGGATTCAAAGAACGGTTGTTTAATATCCTGGTAGAACCCTTGATAAAGGTCATGAAAGAAGGGGAAACCCTCATATATACCGGACTGCCCGAAGCTTTTTTTACTTATTTGAAAGTGTCGTTTCTCACCGGGCTGATAGTGGCAAGTCCGGTATTATTGTATCAATTCTGGATGTTTGTGGCTCCGGGCCTGTACAAAAAAGAACGCAATCTGATGGTTCCCATCGTTATTCTTTCATCATTCTTTTTTATCGGCGGCGCCCTGTTCGGATATTTTGTCGTTTTCCCCTGGGGCTTTAAATTTTTTATGGGATTTGCCACCGATACCATTCGCCCGCTCCCCTCCATGAAAGAATATTTTGGCTTTTCAGCCAAGCTTTTGCTGGCCTTCGGGTTGGTGTTTGAGCTGCCCCTGGTTTTGACGTTTATGGCCAAATTGGGCATTGTTTCCGTGGATTTTTTAAAAAAGAACCGAAAATATGCCCTGCTCTTATTTTTCGCCGGAGCCGCCATCCTGACCCCGCCGGATGTAATCACCCAGATCCTGATGGCATTGCCGTTGATGATTCTGTATGAAATCAGCATCATCGGTGCCAAGATATTCGGCAAAAAGAAAGCAAAGCCAGAAGAGGCTGAGCAAGAAGCCGGCTAAAAAAACCAAAAAAATTAAATTGTTGTAAACTTTTTAGAGATTGGGTGCGTCTACTCAGGTAATTGGTCATTCGCAGACTAAAATGCACAGGCTGGAACCTTACTTCATAGGGTGAAAAATTATATTATATCAAATGGTTAGATTTATTAACATTTTAAATTTTGCCATTGACATAATTGCATTGAACTGATAATTTAGTATCAATAATTATTGAATAATTAAACAGGGCAGAAAAACTGAATGCGATAAAGGAGGGGGCGAGAGGGATATGATTAAAAAGCATTTAATAACCCTAGTGATTATCGGAGTTGCTGTTTTATTTTTAAGTGCGGCCATTTATGCGAAATCAGCGCCTGAAGTGATTCCA
>JBAVYC010001536.1:0-2314 GCA_049698595.1 Desulfobacterales bacterium
ACTGACAGGTTATCCTACTTTTTTCAAACAAGGCCGGTATTTTCGCTGCTATGTCAGGGTTAAGGGAAGCAAACTCAACAACACTGATTCCAACAACGTTGTAACGTGAATTAAGATCGGATAAAATAGGGACAAATTGGTTCATCGTTAATCCGCCAGAGGCTGGAATCTGTGCACCCTCAAAATCTCCGGGATTGAAAAAATCCAAATCCAAGTGGATATATAGATTGGAAGATCCAGAACGTTCCACCGCCGCAATCACTGGCTTTGAATCTGTTAAACCGTCTGGGGAAATGATAGTAATATCCTCTTCAGACGCATACTCCACTTCAGGTATATCCAAGTCGCGTACGCCAGCCAATGTGACCTGGGATGGTGACAATGGGTAGGGCACAAATTCCGATAGGATCTGATCACCATCACCGAGCAAAGTTCTTAAAACCATACCATGGAAGTGGCCTGAAGGAGAGCTCTCTGGTGTATTTAAATCACCATGTGCGTCAAACCATAGAACAGCCAAATCTCGATGATAGTGCTTGTTCAAGTAGGCCACTGGAACAATCTCCGATCCGCATGTCCCACCGATCATAAATATTTTATCGGGTTGTTCTATATTTAACCGATCAAATGCCTGCTTTGAGTTTATTGCAATGGATGAACGCCCAAGAATGCCGCCTTCGACTAATAGATGCTCTTTCTGGAGAACGTCAATTTCAACAAACTTATTACCTTGGGAGAAAGCCTCGTGAACTGTAAAAGCGCCTTCATTTGCACGATTGTTTACACCGAAGCCTTGCCACTCGGGATATAGTAATTTTAATGTCTTCATAATCAAAGGGATAACGTTATGCTCTGTGGCGAGGGAACCGAGTCCACAGCAGCAAATGGTTGGGCAATTATTCAAAAAGGTTTAACTGTTTATCGAGAAATGATTTTATTTTTCGTTCAGTAGTTTTATCATTTCGATCAGAAACAAAAATAGGGGACGGGCTCCTATTCAGGTATCTCCTTTATTGCTCATTGGCGTGCATTTACGAATGCCAATTAAGTACCTGTCACATATTCCCCCTCACAAAAAATTTAGCGCTCAAAAAACTTGGCTTACCTTGCCATCCACCATAAGTATCAGAGAAAACATTGACTTTGCATTTAGCGAATGGATATCATAGGATTACCTTGGGTGCTGCCCGTATCGTTAACCCTTTAACCCAAGGAGGGTTGCCATGAAACTTTCCAAAGCAGCCACAATCTGGATCGATTACCACAAGACCCATTCGAAAAAAACCTTCGGAAGATCATTTCCGGCGCCCCCCTTTACCGCCACCACCTCGACCGCGGCCTCCTCCTGTTCCATCCCTTCGACCTTTACCACCACCTCGTCCTAAACCCCTTCCAACATTTTTTCCTCCGGAGGTGTTTTCACTATCCACCTTATTTCGCCCGCTGTTTTCGGAGCCGTCATGATTCGTTTCCTTGTCTGTCTCTTTTTGCATGATACTCTCCATTCCTTGGGTTTCTTCATTTAACAGCCTGCCAGCTGGAAATACGCTTGTATTGATCGGTTGGAACACCATCTCCGCCAAGAAAGCCTGTTTTCTTCAAGAACGGTATAAGCGGTTTTGGCGATCCTCCTTTAAGGTTAAGTTTTGTTGCATGAAAATCCTGTGTAAAGCGCGGTGGCGTAGCCGCAGATTGGATCTTTTTTTAATAGCCTTGGTAATGTTTCCATATGCATTCATGTAAGGGAGACTCTCTGCCATTTTTCACCTCTCTTTCTTTTTTGCTGCCCAACGTTCAGCTTCAGCAGCAGCCAGTTTTAAGTTGATCATTCTAAAATTGTATAGACTCATGATTAAAAGACACTTTCCAAAATCGGCAAGGCCCTGGCTGTCTGCTGGAAGCTGTTGTTAGCGCCGGCATCAACACTGCTCTCCTTTTAATGTCAGAACTGAAATGGAGCAATCCACTGAGACAAAACAAAGACCTGCGGAGGTGTCAAAGCTCACCATCAATCCCTCCCAATTATCCCCTTCGCCAACCAGCAGACGCCACTTTGAGAACCGCTTACCAAGTAATTGCGAAAAGGGTGAATCATGAGATACCTCATGGTAAGAACAGCCTGGTCTAACATCCAAGGGAAAATCAATCCGGCTGTGTCCACAAGCAATACCTATGACAGAGACATCGAGCATTGTCTCGATCTCAAGGAAATATCCTTCCAAACTGAGGGCGTATCCTTCGACAGTCGTGGGAGAAGAATCACTGATAAGTTCCCACACCCCAATGAGCTTTCGCCCTAGTAAGTGTTCCTCAA
>JBAVYC010001537.1:0-3142 GCA_049698595.1 Desulfobacterales bacterium
TCGTCTGCACCGGTTACAGTGAAAGGATCGACAGAGAAATCATTCAAAAGATAGGCATCAAAGAACTTGCCATGAAACCTCTGGCAATGAAAGATCTCGCTGAAATGATTCGTCGCGTGCTGGATGAAAAGATCGAGCGGCCGGGTAAAGCCTTCAAAATGAGATAGTCTTGCCGCATAAACGGACAACTGTGCGCTTGCGAGCGGTATTTACTTGGTTATCGAAAACCTGGTCCTCTGGGCCAGGTCAGAGAGAATTGGCTCTGCCAAAATCAAATGCCATGGGGTAGTGGAATAATGGAATTTTGGAATACTGGGCTTAGCGGAATGAGAGCTATTTTTATTTTTTTATCTCTCCGGTAGCATTTCCCAGTCAAGCCAGTCAACATCCGAAAATGCCATGGGTTTGCCGGATACCCAGAGAACAGCCCGGTATCCGTCTGTAAAATAGGGATCCCCGGTCAGATTACCCCGTGGTTTTTCAAAGCATCCCTAAAATTCACCTCATCATAGTGGACGACTTCAGCGGCAGAATACAGATTATCAAAATCAACATCCTGGTGATCTGCCCTGAGCCCCGGGACCGATATGAAAAAGGTGAAGGTTTTGACCATATTATCATGCCCAATGAGGTCAACATTAAAGCTTTTGGTGCCTAAATCGAGGTTGGTAAACACATAACCCGATCGACTGGATCCCGGGGCAAGGAAGAGCCCCATGGCCTGATCAAGAAAATATCGGTCGATTTGATCATTATACATTTTATCAAATGCACGATGAAACGGATATGTGACCTCCAGCGGCGAATAGTAGTCCGGATCAACACTGAAAGGCAGAAACCAAATTGGCTTATCATCCTGATTTTCAATTTCCAGCCAGATCGGTTGGATGCCCTTTTTATATAGTGGTACGTCAAATACGGCTTTACTTTCTTCGGGGCTGAGAACGGCTGCAGTGACGCGCACCTTACCCTCAGACTGCGTCTGAGCCCGGGTCTGGAAGGCTATCTCCTCAATGGGACGCGGCGTGAAGGAGGCGCATCCGATAACGATTGCCGGGCATGCAAACAAAAAAACCAGGCAAATCCTGTGTATTTTTGGCGACATCAAAATATCTCCAGTTCTTTCGGTTTTTGCGTGATTTTACCGATCAATTTTTGATTCGGTCTTACAAGCCGATTTTTCGTTATTAGCTTGGGGGGATAATAAATTGTGCAGTCTGACAGATAAGATTCGAAGGGAGAAAAAATATGGGTGAAAGCGGTCAATCCAGACCATAGGATATAAAGCTATGGATATCAGCATCTTATAACCTTTAAACCCCTGGCCCAGACCTGGCATATCAACATGTGGTGAAGGATAGCCAGGTCCATAGAATGTGACAACAATTTCATAGCCACATAACGTCGCACCAGGGCAGGCTTGTTGAACCCAGAACCGATCACTTACGGAAGCTCTTTTATCCAGGCACCATCTTGAAACCAGCGCTGGTTCATGATTTTCAGTTGACCGCTGCCCTCAAGCGCCATCATGAAATTTTGCAGCCAGTTGATCAACAAGGCGTCCTCGGATACGGCAATTCCCAGGGGTTCAAAAGTAAGTTTTGACTGTCCGGCGATCAACCCTTTGTCTTCATAACGAAAGGCACTGAAAGCGCAGTACGGATAATCGGCGATCAGGGCATCAATTTTGTCCTGAAAAAGCATTTCAACAGCCTCATCATAAGACTTGGTTGTTATCAGAGCGGCCTTGGGAGCGGTGGTTTCGGCAAATTTTTGGCTGGTCGAACCGTTCAAAGCAGCGATTTTAAATTCCGGCTTATTGAGACCTTCAGCTTTTTGCAAAGCGCTGATAGTCTTGGCCTTGGTTAGAATGCCTTTGCCGGAGATGTAATAGGGACCGACAAACGCCACTTTCAGATTACGTTTTAGGGTCATGGTCATACTGGACAACACCATATCCACCTTACCGGCTTCCAGCGCCGGCAGCAACTCAGAAAATTGCATTTTAGAAAATTTTACCTTCACGCCCATATTCAGAGCAATTGCTTCTGCGATGTCGGCATCAAAGCCGATGATTTTGCCGTCCTTGGTTGTTGCGTTAAGCGGCGGCTGGGTTCCCGTAATGCCCACCACCAGCTCTCCTTTTTTCAGGATGCGGTTCAGCGAAGTTCCGGCTGGTGCGGCAGTGACAAAAAGAAAGGCCAGCATGAATGTCAGTGTCAAAATTAAGAAAGCTTTTTTCATCGTTGTACTCCTTTTTTTATAGATAAATATTAGCGATGTTACATATTCTATAAACGGTAGGTTGGCAATATTTTTTTCAAGATCTATCCAATAACATTTCATTGATATCCTCTTTGTGCTTTTATTCTCTGAAAATCGTGATAGAGCGCGCTCCAGAGCTGTTTTTTGAATGCTCGGATCTCGACCCGCAATTCCGGAGGCATCGCAAAAAAATTTCGCTGCAAATTAAAACCCATCTTTAAGGTACCGTTTGCGAGAACCTCAGCTTCGGTGCTGAGCAAAACAATTTCCGCCCGAAATGATCGATACGCTGAGTATACAGGCAAGGATCGCCAGGTTGAATCTATTGATAAAAATGTCGAATACGCTCATATCTTGGGTGTGTGCATTATTTCAGCCAGCTTATTTTCGAGGACATCAATCTCGAGGGGCTTGAGCATATAGCCGTTAAATCCCATGGATTTGGCCCGTTCATCATTTAAATCAAATTCACTGGCAGTGATGGCCAGGATTGGGATTGGATTATTTGGATCTTTCTCAATGCGACGTATTTCCGCGGTCAAAGCATAACCATCCATTTCCGGCATTTCAATGTCGGTGAGAATCACATCATAATTTTTTTTCTGGCATTTAGCCAGCGCATCTTTGCCGTTGACAGCGGTGTCCACCTTGTATCCCATTGAAGTCAACTGGCTGTGCATGATCTCCAAATTGATTTCATTGTCTTCAGCCAGCAGAATACTTTCGATGGGCTTTCCTTTTTTCGTCCTGAGATCTTTCCCGCCGGAAAGCATTTTCCGCTCTTCATCGTGATCGGCGAAGGACAATGCAATGTTGCGAAAAGTATTTTCAAGTTCAATAAAGGCATCGACAATATCGGGATCGAAATGTTTACCCT
>JBAVYC010001538.1:0-7563 GCA_049698595.1 Desulfobacterales bacterium
CCCCCCAAGAAAGAAACCGGTACATCATTAAAAATTAATATTTAGGAATTTAAAACCTTTTTTAAATTAAATCAAGATCTTTAAGCTTTTTTCAAAATAATTTATTTTACGATTCGGACGTTGGCTGCTTGTCGTCCGTGACGGGTCTCCTTTATTTCAAACGTGACCTTGTCGGATTTTTGCAACAAAAAAAAGCCATGATCCTTGATGCTGCGACTGTGCATAAAGACATCCCCTTCGTTTTCGGTTTCGATAAAACCATAGCCTTTTTTCTCACTATACCATTTGACAGTTCCTTCCATCATATCCAATAAAACCTTTCTTTTAAGCATTTTTAAATTACAATAACACTGACATATCAATGTTAAGGTAAGAATTCAATATTTATTATTCCTTTGTACCATTCGGAGGCTCAATCCCTAAATTCTTAATTTTGTAAAGCAAGGTTTTATAGCTGATATTTAAAATCTTTGTCGCCTTGCTGCGGTTCCAGCCGGTTTTTTCGAGAACAAAGGAGATGATCTCTTTTTCAACCCGGACAATCGCTTTTTTCTTTATCTTTTTTAAAGACAATGAGGTCAGGTCCGGCGGGTCATTTGTGTCAAACCCCAACAAATCCGCCGAGCTTAGAAACTGGCCTGCAGATGCGGGCAAGTTGGATGCTTGTGATCGAGTTTCGTTTCCGATAAGCATTTCATCAAGATTATCTTCGCTGTTGCCCAGAATCATGAACCGTTTTAAAACATTTTGCAGCTCACGAACATTACCTGGCCAGTGGTAAGCGGTCAGTTTCTCGATGGTTTTTTCGCTCGGGGTTAACAGCTGTTTACCATCGAACTGCACGGCGTAGGTTTTTACATAATGATCAATGAGGGGCGGAATGTCTTCCGGTCTGGTTCGAAGAGGTTCGATATGTATTTTGATCGTGCTTAACCGGTAATATAAGTCTTCTCTGAACTTACCATTTACCATGTCGCCTTCAAGTTCGCGATTGGTTGCGGTAATGATCCAGGCACCCATCTTGACGTTTTTTTCGGAACCTAACGGGCTGAAATCACCCCCTTGCAACACATGCAGAAGTTTTGCCTGCAATGGAAGGGACATATCTCCGATTTCGTCTAGAAACAAAAGCCCGCCGCTGGCCTGTTCGAATTTACCCCGTTTGCGGCGCTCGGCTCCGGTAAAGGCACCTTGCTCGTAGCCAAACATCTCACTCTCGAGAAGCGTATCCGGCAACGCGGCGCAGTTGACCTTGACAAAAGGTTTTCCGACCCGATTCGACTTTTGATAAAGACTCTGAACCACCAACTCTTTGCCAACGCCGGTTTCGCCATAGACGACGGTATTCAACCCGGTATCCGCAACTTGGCCGATCAGTTCTTTTATTCTGCGGATATTTTTACTGACACCAATAATTGTGGGTTTCATGGTTATCAAATGCCTATTTTATTGGTCCGTTAAATATATCGTCATAAAATGACCTAGGCCTGCTTCCTAAAATTGACGACAAGAAGAATGGGCCAACCGATTTTAGGGGATCTTAGCGGTTTTTATCCTGTTTGACAACAGTAAAGAATACCGGGTTACCGATGGAGCTTATCAAATTTAATGATAATGAACCTGATCTGACCTTCGAGCTTATTCCGCAAAATGTCCGTCAGACCTTTCCGATTCGGTTTGTTATTCAACCCCCTCGATTAACGCTCAAAATATTCTTTATTTAAATAAAAATCAGAATGTTATATTGGTATAGATACCAAAAATACCCTATTTTGTCAACTGAACCGGAAAATTTGACAACTTTCAAATTCCGTATTTATTGACATTTCAAGTAGTTTATGTAAATTAATCTAATGGCTAAACATCCGTTAAATTTTGATGGTCATTTTCATATTTTTGGTAGTATCCGATTACCTTTTTAACATCCTGGTATCGCCTGAGCTGGACGGAGAAAGAATTTGGCAAAATATGATGAAATATCATCAACTGAACGACTACTTGATTTAATACGCGACGACAATAAATCGGAGCACTCATCCTCCAATACCAGTTCTCAGGGTGCCATCGGTCACCGACTAAAAAAACTGTTAAGCATTCCGGTGACGTTTAAAAAAGTAATTTCGGTGGGACTGGATCTGGGACATGATGATCTGAAAATAATCAAAATTCAGCGCGTCTCGGAATACAAGTTTAAGATGCTGGAGTTTGACAGAATTCCTTTTGACCCCGATATCTCCCGGGAAAGCCCCCAATTTCATCAATTTTTAAAACCGATCCTGGCAAATTTTTGTGGTCATCCAAATAGCGCCGAGATCTGGTGTACCACCTCTTCAGCCAGAGTGGAAACGCGTCAAATCCGGATACCAAAAGTTAATTCCAGGCTAATTCCAAATTCCGTATATTGGTCATACCAAAGAATTTCTGCTTTTAATGAAAAAGATATTCTTTTCGATTTTGAGATCCTGGGTGATGTCGAGGAGGATGACAAGGCAAAAATCGATGTTATGGCTTACACCGCCCCCAAGTCGGAAATTAAAGATCTGAAGGATCTTTTCAGCAAAGCCGGGTTTCCCCTGACAGGCATTTCAATCGTTCCTTTTGCCTTTCAAAGCCTTTTGAGAACAGGACGGATCAAAACCGCTGAAGCGCACATTTCCAGCTTATATATCGGACGGGACTGGTCACGCATCGATATTTTTTCAGAGGGATTTCTCGTGCTCTCGCGCGGTATCAAAGCCGGCGTTAAAACCATGTTGGAAGCCCTGCGCTCAGAAATCGAAGGCAACTTGTTTGAACTTTCGATCGCGAGATCACCGACCAAAGATACGACCAGGATACGGGCCATAAAAAAGAAGCTAAAGCATGAACTGGAACAGGCCCGTCAGCTGTTTTTCGGGGAAAGCCATGACTCCCCTCCAAATGCCCCACAAGAGAGAAAGCGCCTGCTTAAAGAAGATAGGTTATTCAAGATGATTCTGCCGGCGCTGGAGCGACTGGTTCAGCAGGTAGAGAGAACGCTGCGGCATTTTGCAATGCAATATGAAAACGTGACCGTGGGGAAAATATATATTTCCAGCGGTGTGGAACCCCACAAGCGAATACTTGAATACATCGGAAAGGAACTCGGTGTCGCCACTGAGACGTTGGACCCCTTTGTGGAAAATCCCAGTTTTATCTCACTGGTGCCGGTTCCCGAAACCGCCTCCGAGCGAAGTTCTTATGTGCCGTCAATGGGTATGGCACTCTCCAGAAATGGGCTGACCCCCAATTTTTTACACACATATAAAGACAAAAAAAAAGTGGTCAACATCCAGCGGATAAATCGAGTTGTTTTTGCCGGGTTTTTATTGCTGGTGGCGCTTTGTGTAGGGGTGTCCTTCTGGCAGGATGGTCAGGTTAAGGCCAGGGAATTGAAACTGCTAGAGTTGCGGCAGCAACTTGATGGATTTGCAGTGCGGGTGGATAAAAATCTCATATTAAAACTGGTCAATGAAACTCAGATCAAGTTTCGGGAGGTCAGGGAAATCGGAGAAAAATACTTCTCTGTCGCCGTTATTAGTGAAATCACGGATCTTACACCGGTCAATGTCCGTTTGCTGAGCATATTGACACAAGTGAACAATCAACCGGGAAGGAAGAAAGCAACGGAAAAGGGGACTGTGATACTGGATGGGATTGTACAGGGCAATCGCCTGGTCCTGGAGTCCACCCTGGCCGGGTATTTAATGGAACTCAGAAATTCGCCGCTATTTGATCATCCCACGATAAGCAAGAAATCGTTTGAGCGTATTGAAAACAAAGATGGGCTGAGGTTCACGGCCCGACTAAAACTTATATAACGAAATGAAAAAGATAAATTCAGTTCTACCGACCCAGAGTCTGATTTATTTCTTAGTATGCGGAACAGGGATCCTTGTATTTGTTCTGTTGATCATCATCCCGACTCAGAAAACGTCGGCTGAATTAGACCGGGACATCAACAAACTCAATGCCCGTATAGATGAGCAGCGGGTACTCATGCCAATTTTTGACAATTTATTAAAGCAGATAAAGAAAAAAGGCCCGACGGACTTACCGCTAACCCAAAAAAATAAACTGGCTCGCGGTGACATCGGTAGTATTTCAGAGCGTCTGCTGGAAATTGCCGGTCGCCATGACCTCAAGCTTCACGATATTCAAACCGATGTCAATGCGCTCGAGAATAATGCCGATTACTTGCTGTTACGTATCCATGCTACAGGTGATTTTATAAAATTCCGCGATTTTCTGGTGGATCTGGGAAACATCCCTTCCCTCGAGCAAATTGAGGAAATCGATATACGGGCTATTGAGAATTCCAGAGCGTTTAAACTTAAAGCCTGGTTGGCGCAACAGTGAACAGAATATGTCAAAAAGAGAAAAAATACTGGTTGGCCTGATGTTGCTGGCAGTGGTTTACGGTATTTACGTTTGGTTTCTATCTGAACCGCAACAGACGGCTGCCGATAAGGGGCACAATGAGCAAAAACTGCTCAACGCGTTTATCATCGAAGTTGCTGAAAAAACAACGACCGGGCTTTCTAAAAATCAAGCTTACACCTTACAAAAGGCTGAAGCCAAGTGGAAGCGGGATCCTTTAATTCAAATAGAGCCCAAAACCTCCGAAGAAGAGGCGGACAGTCAACAACCTGTGTTGAAGTCCAAAATGATCTACACCGGTTTTCTGCGGATGGATGATAAACGACTGGCGATCATTAACGGGATGGAATATGAGGTCGGAGACAGTTTGGAGCCGGGCGGATTTGTTATTCGAAGTATTTCTGCCGGCCGTGTCGTCATCGCCCCGCCTGGCAAAAAAAAGAAAACAATAATCCTTCCAATGGAAGAAACCGAATAGGATAATTGATACATGGACAGTTATCGGCGTCTATTAAAAAGTTTCGGAATAATTTGCCTTTTGTTGATAGGGGCATGGTTGGGGGGGTGTTCCAACAAAAAAGATTTAAAAGATATCCAGGACCCTTTTTATGAACAGTGGCGGGTAAAGGCCGAAGAAGCAAAGGGCAATTCACCGGTTGAACCGCCCCCGGTTGATGAGAAGCCATTTGAAATCGTCTCGCAAGATCCGGCTGATAGAGAGGCAGTCGAAGTCCCGAGACCACTTCCCAACCGCAAGATCAGCATGAAAATGAATAATATTGATGTGGCCGTCCTGCTGCGGGCACTGGCCAGGGCTGCGGACCAGAACATCATTCTCAACGAAAAAGTTACCGGGAAAATTAATATCAACATCCACGAGGCACCCTGGGATGAGGTGTTTTTGAGTATCCTTCAAACCCATGGCTTGAGCTACGCCTGGCAGGGCGACATCATCCGTATCATGACGGCCGAAGACATGGATGCCGATCTTCTATCCAAGGCCCGCAAACGAGAATTAAGACTCGCTCAACCCCCGTTGACACGGATTGTCGCTGTCAAATTTTCGGAAGCCGAAAAACTCAAATTGAATCTTGAACAATTTGTTACCGTTGACAGAAACGGTAACCCAACCGGATCGATCCTGGTGGATGAGCATACGAACTCATTGATTATTCAGGCCATCAAGGGCGATATGGACAGAATGCTGGCGGTGGTTAAAAAACTTGACCGCCCCACGCCCCAGGTTCTGATCGAAGCCTATATCGTCGAGGCCAACAAGGATGTCGCCCGGGAGTTGGGTATCCAGTGGGGAGGCGCCTATAGGGGTAAAAGCGGCGATAAAAACATCATTATTGGAGGGAACCAGAATGAATCTGGACTTGGCAATATCGGCCAGCCAGTCGATGTTACCTCGGGATCGGTGGTTGATCTGCCGGCCCTGGCGTTAGGCAGTTTTAATCCCGCGACCCTCGGGCTCATCTATACGCGGGTGGGCGAATACCTTTTATCCGTCCAGCTCTCCGCCTTGCAGGATCAGGGCAAGCTTCACATTCTGTCGAGCCCTTCCATCACCACCCAGGACAACCAACTCGCCTTTATCGAGAGCGGCGAGGATATTCCCTATCAAACGGTGGAAGACGGGGAGGTGAATGTCACGTATCGAGAAGCGGTGCTCAGGTTAGAAGTTACCCCCAACGTCATCGATGGCGACACCTTAAAATTGGATATAAAAGTAAAAAAAGAAGAGGCTGATTTTACCAGGACCGTGCTCGGCAATCCCACGATCATCACCAAAAAAGCCGAAACCAATGTCATTCAGAATGACGGGCAGACCATCGTTATCGGCGGTTTGAGCCAAGAAACGGAGAGGCGCGTTCAAACCGGCACACCTTTTCTGGAGGATATTCCCGGGCTGGGTTATCTGTTTAAACGCAAAAGCAGCGCCGATGAACTGGAGGAATTGCTCATTTTTATCACACCGCATATTCTTAAATCCAAAGTAACTGGGGTTAAACCTTAAGAATGGATTACTTCAGTATTCTTAATTTAAATAAGGAACCTTTTTCAAACTCCCCGGATCCGGAGTTTTTTTTTCATTCCCGGCAGCATCTGGACTGCCTGCAAAAATTAGAACTCTCATTACTGCTTCGTCGGGGACTGAACGTTATCATCGGTGATGTCGGCACCGGCAAGACTACCCTGTGTCGGCAGCTCATCCGCCGGTTTGCTCAAAAAGAGGAAGTGGAGACCTACCTCATTCTTGACCCGCATTTCCTGTACGCCACCGAGTTTCTGGCTACGGTGACCAAGTTGTTGACGGGCAAAAAGCCGGCGGCGGGAAGTCGCGACTGGCAGATCAAGGAGTATATAAAACAATATTTGTTCCGCAGAGGCGTGGATCAAGCCAAAACCATCGTTCTCATTATTGACGAAGGGCAGAAGATCCCGGCCTTTTGTCTGGAGATCCTGCGGGAATTTTTAAACTATGAAACCAATGAATACAAATTGCTGCAAATCGTCATATTTGCGCAAAGCGAGTTTGAAAAAACAGTTCGGAAACACCCCAATTTTGCTGACCGCATCAGTCTTTATCACCTGTTAAAACCTTTGAGTTTTCCAGATACGCGGCGGATGATTAAATTCCGCCTGGAAAAATCCAGTACTTCCCCAAAAAAACAAAATCTTTTTACCTACCCGGCACTATGGGCAATATTTCGCATTACCGGCGGATACCCTCGGAAAATAATTAATCTGTGCCATCAAAGTATCTTATCCATGATCATCCAGAATCGGTCCAGGGGCAACTACTTTTTGGTAAGAAAGTGTGCCCGCAGGGTGTTCACGGAAGAATCGCGCCGCTGGAAAATACTTATTGCGACGGTAGTGGTGGGTGCGGCGGCTGCCGTTATCCTGCAGGTTTTTCAGCCTTGGGATCGCTTTAAACTGGGACAATTTCAAGAAATCCGGCAGGTTAAATCGGAATTATATCTAAATCCAAGACCTGCAATCACGGACCCGATGCCTGAGGCCAAAACTCTAAGCCTCGATGACCTGATTGTGCCTAGAGATGTTAGTGCCCCGCCGAACCATTTCAAACCCAAAATTATTCCTGAGGCGCCAAACCGAATCAAACCCAAAATTGTCCCTGAGGCGCCAAACCGGATC
>JBAVYC010001539.1:0-8753 GCA_049698595.1 Desulfobacterales bacterium
CCGGCGTCAAGGCCCCGATGACACCGACCGGTTTGGCATATTTGGTGATGCCCGTGGCCTCGTTGCGCTCAATCACCCCAACCGTTTTGGCCGTTAAAATGTCACGGCAAACCCCGCCCACTTTGACTTTGTGCTTTTTAATTTTGTCTTCAACAACCCCCATCCCGGTCTCTTGTACGGCAACTCTGGCGCACTCGGCAATATTGTCGTCCTTATAGAGCTGCCAGCCCACCGAAAGGCAAACCTCATCGATCTGCTCCTGGGTATAGTTTTCAACCTGTTGCTGGGCGGCACGGGCTTTGGCCATATACTCGCTAATTAACTCTTGTACCTCAGACATATTGTTCTCCTTATTCGTCATTCGTCAATTCTATCCGGTCACCATCCCGTATCCCATCTCAAAGGCCTTCTTATTTTCGTCTTTGAACTTGGGGATAATGCCAAGCATGGTCACGAGCATATTTTCTTTGTCCAAAACGTCTTTTGCCGCCGCGCTCAGGGCCCCCAGCATGATGATGTTGGCATAGATCGGCCGTCCCAGCTTTTCTACCGCTGTTTCCTTGGCACTAACGGCAATCTGACGGAAAGGTTTGCTCTCATCTATTTCCACCGTGGCCGGGTCATACAGCATGACCCCGTCTTTCATCATGTGGCCAAACTGTTTGTAGGCGGCCGAAGAAAACGAACAGAAGTAATCCGGTTCTTCCACCAGCGGGCTGTCAATTTCTTCTTTTGAAAGGACCAGTTGGGTCCTCACATATCCGCCCCGCTGCTCGGTGCCGTGACTTTTTAACATCGTCACCCGAAAGCCCTGATTGACGGCCGCCGCGCCGACAATCTGGCCTAATCTGACCACACCCTGGCCGCCAAAACCACTGGCCAATATTTCAATTCGATCCTTCATCTTGATACCTCCTTTGAATACCGGCCACCTCTTCTCTCAGCGCCTGGGAGAATTCAGGTCTGGAATTGCTGGCATCGTGATAAATCCCGGTTCGCCAAATGGTGTCTTCTGTTTCTTCACCCAGAGGCGCGGCATGGTTTTTGATCCAATTAAAGATATTCACGGCATTGCGCGACCCCAGAGCATTTTTGGCAAAATTGGTCGTACACGGAAAAACCGTGTGCACCAAAGACAACCCATTGTTCTGCACCGCCTTTTTTAGGGTCTCCACCAATGCCCGGCCGTCCATGCTGACGTGTCTGGCCAGAAACGTTGCGCCGGCCTCCTTCAAAATATTTAAAATGTCCATACCGGGTTGGACCCAGTTGGGTTCCGACATGCCATACGGGCTGCTGTCGGTGACGATTCCCGGCGGGGTCGTCCAGCCGAACTGCCCCCCTGTCGATTGATAACCCAGATTATCGCAGACCAATACCGTCATTTGAGCATTCGAGCGCGCGGCATGCAAGAGGTGGTTTAACCCGATTCCAAACGCATCACCGTCTCCGACGGTCAAAACGATCTTCTTCTGCGGCGGTATGGCCAGCCGCAGTCCTCTGGCTATGGCGTATACCCGGCCATGGGTGCCGGCAAAATTATCACCTTTCCAGGTCGCAAATGTCTGCCGCCCGGCACATCCAATAGAAGTGCCCCAGACGATGTCATCAACTTCGTAGTCCAGTTCGTCAAGCGCCTGAACCAGGGCCTTATGAGATTGCCCCAAACCACAACCGGAGCAGGCCGTGCTGGGTATTTTTCTCGTTCTTAGATATTTCGCTGTTAATCTATCCATTACCATGCCTCCCTTTCCCATCCTATCCGGGTTATGGGTTCGCCGTTCAAGAGTTTATCGAAAGTGTCATGCAGCTCGGCAACGGTGGGCAATTCACCGCATTTGCCGAAAAAGTGGATGTCACTGCCTGCTGCAGCAGCTCTTTGCACCTCCCGCACCATCTGACCGTCATAGTCGAGTTCCACCGAAAGATAGATGGCTTTTTTCTGAAAAGCCTCATCGGGAAAAGGCCATAGAGAAACCGGTCTGATCATGCCGATTTTTTGCCCTTTCTCCCTGGCCTTTTTAACCGCTGTTTTCACGGTTCTGGATGGTGTGCCGAAAGCAACCACAATGATGTCGGGATCATCATCCAAAAATAATGAATCATAACGGGTGATGAGATCCTTATGATTTCTAATCTTATAGATCATGCGATAGGAGTGTTTGTGATGCGCTTCCACGGTCTCGATGTCATAGCCTTCCTCGGTCGGCGTCCAGTCGGAACACATGGCGTTGGTGCCTTGGCCCAGTACGACCGGCGGCACATCGATTTCATCCGTCGGCGGATAAAAATCAGGTCCCTGATGTACTTTGCGCTCCGCGAACCTGAGCCCCATGGCCTTTTTTTCTTCATCGGTCTCCGGAATGCTGATGTCTTCCAGACCGTCGGTAATCAACTGATCCGCGAGAATTGTCACCGGTGTCCTGAAGCGCTCGGAAAGATAGAAGGCTTCCACGGTCAGTTCCATCGCTTCCTGGGCACTGTTGGGCGCCAGCACGATGGTTTCATAGTTGCCGCCCTGGGTGGGATAGCGGCTGTTGTAAAATTCACCTTGTCCCGGGGCTCCGGTGATACCGCTGACCGGCCCCACTCTCTGAGAATTGAGCACCACCATCGGTATTTCGCAACCGATGGCCCAGCCGTATGGATCGGCATAAAGGATATAGCCGGGCCCTGACGTGGCAGTCATGGTCTTCATACCGCCGGCGGCCGCCCCGACAGCCAGATGCATGGCGGCGCATTCGTCCTCCGCCTGGACATAGTAGCCGCCGATTTTGGGCAATTCGGCAGACATCGCCTCCGCGATTTCCGTGGCCGGTGTAATCGGGTAGCCCGCAAAAAGCTGGCAGCCGGCCAAAATCGCCCCTTCCGTAATGGCAAAATTTCCGGTTTCTAAATAACGTTTCATAACCTAAGTCCCCTTAATTAAGCGTTGTTAAGATTTCAACTTCGGTGCCAATTATTGATTATAAATTTTACCCCTTAGCCCGGATAATCTGGAAATCCGAAGCCCGAAATCCGAAATGCGAAACAATATCGAATTTCAAATTTTCTGTCATAGAAAAGCACAGCTCTCGCAACTAACTAGCGAAATATCTCTTTTATCTATGCCGTTTCCTTTTCGCTGACATCGATCGAGAAATCCGGACAGGCATAAAAGCACAGCTGGCAGCCCACACAGCGTTCCGGATGTTGAACCTCCATGGGGCGGTAGCCTTTTTCATTAAACTTATCGGCCGGCCCGAAAACGCCCAAACCGCATACCTCTGCGCAATAGCTGCACTCCTTGCAGAGCTCACCGTAAAGGGCGATCTCATATTGCCGGGCGTCACATCCCCGACAACGCTCGGCTTCTTTGATCGCCAGATCCTGCGACAGTCCGGCTTCGACGGCCGCGAAACTGCAGGTGCGTTCGTCCAGGGAAATACAGGGCATGACGACCCGCGCCTGGTCTGTTGCCTGGTAATCCACGACCATAACTTCCTGTTCGGGTGGCGCCAGGGCCTGATCGATTTGTCCGGCTCCGCCCAGAAATCTATCGATAGATGCAGCCGCTTTACGGCCCTGGGCGATGGCATCGATAATGGAGGCCGGTCCGGTGGCAACGTCACCGCCGGCAAATACACCGGCTTTATCCGTGGCAAGGGTTGCGGCATCCACTTGAATAAAATCGCCTTTAGCTAGCCCCACGCCCAGTGAATCGGTTCCGACCGGCACCTGTCCGATGGCCGCAATCACATTATCATATTGCTTCTTGTACTCACTGCCTTCAACCGCAACCGGGCGCGGACGTCCGCTGGCATCTGCTTTTCCAAGTTCCATGCGGGTAAGCGTCAACTCCAGCGCGCCGTTTTTCTCAGCCAACGCTAGTGGTGCTGCCAAATATTCAATGTTGACACCCTCAAATCCGGCCGCACCCACTTCTTCCTCGTAGGCCGTCATTTCTGCTGCGGTGCGGCGATAAATCACATCGACCTCATCGGCACCGAGCCGGATGGAGCTGCGGGCGGCATCCACCGCCGTGTTTCCGCCACCGATCACCGCCACGCGCTTGCCGATTTCAACCTTTTCGTCCTGATTGACTTTGCGGAGAAAAGAAATCCCATCAACCACTCCGGGTAGATCATCCCCGGCAATGCCCAGTTTTGCACCCTGGTGGGCGCCACAGGCCAGAAAAACCGCATCAAAGCCGTCCTGTTGTAACTGATCAACCGAGGCTACCCGTTGTCCGGTTTTTATCTCGACGCCAACTTCCTTGAGGTAGTCGACTTCCTGATCCAGCGCTTCGCGGGGCAGGCGATATCCGGGTATCCCAACTCGCAGCATCCCGCCGGTTTGCGCCAACGCTTCGAGCACCGTGACCTTGTGGCCCAGGGTGGCAAGATAATAGGCTGCGGACAGGCCGCCGGGTCCCGATCCGACCACGGCCACCCGTTTGTTGGTGGCCGGTGCGATCGTCAGATTCTTAAACCACAAATCACCTCCTTTTTCCGCCGCCGCACGCTTCAAGGCCCGAATAGCGATCGGTTCACCGAATTGCCGGTTGCTGCAATTGGCCTCACAGGGCGCATAGCAGGCAAATCCACAGATCGACGGGAACGGAATTTTTTCACGGATAATCGCCAGCGCTTCGTCGAATTTGCCCTCCTTGATGCGCCGGATGTATCGCGGGACGTCGATCCCGGCTGGGCAGGCGCATTGACAGGGAGGTGCTGTGGTACTTTCTTTGGGAACGTGTTTTTCACTCATCGGTTTTAGCCTCCTGGTAATAGTTAAGAAAGAAAATCCGATTTTTGATTCTTTCTACATGATTGAGAGTTAATTATAATAAGTTATTTCGATAGATTACTTAATGTTAATATATTGATATCAAATACATTAGGCTTCAGATGGCATCAAGAAAAATGTGGCTTAAATTACTATCGTATCATGCGGAGCTACTCCGGCATCGCTTACCCGGTGACAGGCAACTTTATGACCGTTTTCGATTGCACGCAAAGACGGCATCTGTGACCAGCAATTTGCGCCGGCTTCGGCAAACGGACAGCGCTGTGCAAAGCGGCAGCCCGGGGGGGGATCGATCGGGCTGGGCGGATCTCCTTTCAGATGAATCCGTTTCCCCGTTTTTGCTGCGCCTGGTTTTGCGGATGGAACTGCGGATAGAAGCGCCCAGGTATAAGGATGCAACGGATGTTTGAACAAAGAGATTCGATCAGACTGTTCTACAATCTTACCCAGGTACATGACGGCGATTTCATCACAGATATGCTGCACAACCCCCAGATCGTGGGAGATGAACAGATAAGTAAGATTAAACTCCTGCTGCAAGTTGCAGAGCAAGTTCAATATCTGGGCCTGAATCGCGACATCCAGGGCAGAGACCGGCTCGTCGCAGACGATCAGATCCGGTTGGCTGGCCAGGGCGCGGGCCACGCCGATGCGCTGGCGTTGACCGCCGGAGAACTGATGGGGGAAATAAGCGCGCTGTTCGGGCCGCAGACCGGAATTTGCAAACAAATCTGCCACCCGCGAATCTCGATTTGATTTTTCTCCGACTTCGAGTAAATCCATCGGTTCCCGAACGATAGCCCCGGCGCGCATGTGAGGATTCAAAGACGAATAGGGATCCTGAAAAATAAATTGCAGCCGCCGCCGCAGGTACCTTAAGGCGGCGCCTTCAACATGGGTAATATCATCGCCGCCAAGGAACATCTGCCCTGATGTGATATTCAGAAGGCGCATAATTCCGAGTGCGGTGGTGGTCTTGCCGGA
The DNA here is from genome assembly GCA_049698595.1 of Desulfobacterales bacterium. Classification (GTDB taxonomy): domain Bacteria; phylum Desulfobacterota; class Desulfobacteria; order Desulfobacterales; family JAFDCJ01; genus JAFDCJ01. The sequence goes on from JBAVYC010001539.1 coordinate 5,773, forward strand.
GCCGCTTTCACCGACAATGCCGAATGTGGTGCCCCGCCGAATCTCGAAGGATACGCCGTCCACGGCATAAACCAGTGACCGCTTTGCAAATGGATGTTTTCGACGCCGAGCAAAATGGATTTTTAAGTCCTTGACCTCCAAGAGGGTATTTTCCGAATTTTTATCCTGTGCGACCACACCGCTGATCTGTCCATTAATCTCAGGTTTGCTTTCTTCCATGACTTGCAGACGCTCTTTTGAATCGTCACCTCCGGGGGCGACAAGCCAGCAAGCCGTCGTATGCCCCGCCCCTTGGTCAAATTCCGGCGGCATTTCATCTTTGCATCGGGACATGGCGTATTTACAGCGGGGGGCAAAGGGACACCCCTGGCTTCGCAACAGCAAAGAGGGTACCACGCCGGGTATCTCCGTCAGCGGACGCCGTTGCGTTGAAGGATGTTTCTCAAGATGGGGAACGCAGGTGATAAGGCCTCGGGTATAGGGATGTTTGGGATTTACCAGAAGCTTCTCAACGGGACCGTCTTCCACTTTGCGCCCCGCATACATCACGGCCACCCGATCCGCCATCTCGGCAATAGAGCCCATGTCATGGGTGATAAAAATGATGGCCGCCTCCGTCCGTTTTTGGATGTCTTTCAAAAGATCAAAAATCTGGGCCTGCACCGTAACATCCAAAGCCGTCGTCGGCTCATCGGCAATCAAGACCTTGGGGTTACAGGCCAAGGCCATGGCAATCATGACCCGCTGTCGCATGCCGCCGGAAAGCTGGTAGGGGTATTCGTTTGCTCTGCGTTCGGCTGCGGGGATATCGACCGCCTGCAGCATTTCGACGGCCCTGGCATCGGCCGCCGCCCGGTCGAATCCTTGATGGATTCGAATCGTCTCGGCGATTTGATGACCGATCTTGAAAACCGGATTGAGCGAGGTCATCGGTTCCTGAAAGATCATCGAAATGTCGTTTCCACGCACCTGGCGCAGTCTGCTTTCATCTGCACCCACAAGATTTTCATCTTCCAGCAGTATGCTGCCGGATGCCACGCGTCCCGGCGGCGATGGTACCAATCCCATAATGGCAAGGGCCGTGACGCTTTTACCGCAGCCGGATTCACCGACGATGCCCAGTGTCTCTCCCCGTTGTAAGGAAAAATTCAGATCGTTAATCACGGTGGCCACCCCCTGGCGAACGTCGAATTCAACCCGCAACCCTTGAACTTGGAGAAGTGTGTTCGTCTCGATCATAATTGCCTCAGCTTCGGGTTAAATGCATCCGTCAACCCATCGCCCACCAGACTGACGGCCAATACGGTTAGAAAAATAGCTACACCGGGGAACGTGACGGCCCACCAGGATTCAAAGATATAATCGCGGCTGGAGCCGATCATAAATCCCCAGCTCATGATGTTCGGATCGCTGAGGCCTAAATAACTCAGACCGGCTTCAAATAAAATCGCGACGCCGATAATTAAAGTTGCAGTGACGATCAATGGTGGCAGTGCATTCGGCAGAATAACACGCCAGATGATTCGCCCATTGCGGGACCCAATCGATCGCGCCGCCATGACATACTCTCTTTCCCGAATCTTTAAAAATTCACTGCGGGTCAAGCGCGCCACACTCGGCCAGGAGACAACCCCAATTGAAATGGATATCGTGATCAGGTTGGGTGCAAACAGGGTCACCAGTACCATGGCAAACAACAGCGGCGGCAGCACTTGAAAAAATTCCGTGATCCGCATCAGCACCGTGTCCACCCAGCCGCCGTAAAAACCGGCGGCGGCACCCAAGGCGAGACCAATGCAAACGGTACACAAGGCCGCTGCCGCACCGACCGCCAGGGTGGCACTGGCACCATGAATGATACCGGCCAAAACGTCACGCCCGAGATAATCCGTGCCCAATAAGAATCCCTCCTCGCCCGGCGGGGCCAGCGGTGCCCAGACGATATCAAATGGATCGATACGATATAAAAAGGGCCCTAGGAATGCCATCAAAATTATGGCCAGGAGCAAGCCCAGGCCGAACAGGGCGGCTTTGTTGCGGAAGAACATACGCCACATCTCTTTAAATGGATGTTCGACCGGCACAAAATCGTCGGAATTATTTTGATCGGATGAATTCATTGATACAAATCCCTCATTTGGCGCCCGCGTGAATACGTGGATCGATCAGGCGGTATGAAAGGTCGGTCAGGAGATTGGCGATAATCACGATAAAGGTCGAGAAAAATAAAATGCCGAGAATGGTGGGATGATCGCGGCGCAGGATCGATTCGAAGGCCAGGCGCCCCAAGCCGGGCCAGTTGAATACGGTTTCCACCAAGATGGCTCCCGAAAACAAATAGCTCATTTGAAGTCCCGCCATGGTCACAATCGGCAGTATCGCATTTTTCAAGGCGTGCTTGTAAATGATCATTCTTTCGCTGACACCTTTTGCCCGCGCCGTGCGAATATAGTCCGAGCCCAGCACGTCCAGCATACTAGCCCGGGCAAGCCGGCTGTACTGGGCCAGATAAATGATTCCGAGGGTCAGCATGGGCAGGATCAAATGGTGCAGGATATCGAGGGTTCTGGCCAGCCGGCCGCCTTCCAGGGCCACATTGTACATCCCCGAGACCGGGAGGATCGGCAGCCAGGACGCAAACAGGATCAACAGCATCATGCCGGTCCAAAACACCGGGGCGGAGTAACCCAGGAGCGACAGGATGGTCACGAAATGGCTGAGATATCCGGTGGGTTTTTTAGACGCCACGACGCCCAGGAATGTGCCCAGATAAACGGCAAGCACCAGAGCGGTAATTACCAGCAATATGGTTGCGCCAACCCTTTGCAGAATCAGATCCGTCACGGGCTTATTGAAGTAAAATGAATATCCCAAATCACCTCGGGCGACTTTGCCGAGATATACCAGCAGCTGCTCGCTGATCGGTTTATCCAACCCATAGGTCGCCCGGATCTCAGCTAGAATTTCCTCGGTAGCGCCGC
>JBAVYC010001540.1:0-2296 GCA_049698595.1 Desulfobacterales bacterium
GTGTACCACAGGCTCATATGGGGGAATTCCGCCCGCATGGTGCGCAATACACATTTGAAATCGGCCATCGACATCCAGTGCAGCGGTACCCACTGGCAAAAAATCCCCTCGTCACTTAACCGCGAGCGCACCAGCCGGTACATCTCTCTGGTATATAAAATCCAACTGTCGGCACTCCAGGGGTGGGTGGCATCCGCGGTAATGACGTCATACTTTTTTTGAGTGGTTAAGAGATGGTTTCGTCCGTCCTGTAATATGATTTGCAGCCGCGGATCGTGCAAGACACCATGGTTCCACGACTCAAACAATGCGGCCGCTTTCACGACGGGTGGACACAGCTCGATAGCGTCAATTTGTACTAATGGATGCCTGGCAACACTGCCGGTGGTTATGGCGCCGCCCAAGGACAGGACCATTACATTTAAGGGGTTCGGATGCAGCAACATCGGAAGATGGGCCAATACCCGAAACGTCAACAGCGATGCCGGGTCAACCGGGACCTCATCCAATCCGTTGACGGATAGCATACGCCCGCCTTCCTCATCTTCCCGCACGCTCACCGTGGCAGAGCTGGATTCATCATAGAAAATTAGGCGTTCCCCCATTCTCAAATACTGTAAGCGGTACCCTAGCGGGCTATACGATACGATTGCGCCAAACAATACGATGAGAATCAGCGCGCCGATTTTTACAACTGGTTTCCTGGGAATATTTAAAAAAAGGATCGTAGCGCTGAGGATAGAGACCCCTATCGTCAATTTCAAACCACGCATAATTCCCCAAAATGGGATAAAGATGAAACCGGCAAAAAAAGCACCGAAAATGCTCCCCAATGTATTGAGCATGTAAGCCTTGCCAACCGATTGACCGAGCTTCTGATAGGTTTTGACACATACGCTCATGACCAGCGGAAAAACAGCTCCCATGCAAAAGGTGGGGGCCAGGAGCAATGCGAAGAGAATGACCATCTCCGCCGTGATAAACCGGTCCCAGGAACCGCCCACCTGGAGGGTCAACCAGCCCGTCAGTCCCCGCAGTCTGAACATGATGATGCTTGCGGCAAAGGCCGTGCCGGCAATCAGGAGCTGTGTCGAACCCAGCCATAGGGCCGGCCGTTTCAATCGGTCTACAAAACGGGCGACCAGGGTGCTGCCCAGGGCAATCCCGCAGAGAAATGCGGCCAGGATGATTCCAAACGCATAGCCGTGGCTGCCGACTACATATGCCAGAATTCGTGTCCAGTGAACCTCGAGTGATAGGGCGGCGAAACCGGCCAGAAAAAAAACCGCCAGGGAAATCTTCTCCAACCCGAAAACCCTGATTGGAGTTTCGCGAGACTTTAATTTTGAGGTGTCCGGATTTGAGTCCATCGGCGAAATTCGTATGATTTTCCCAAAAACCAGCAAAGCGACGAGCCCGATTAATGTATTTACAATTGAAACGATAGCCAGGGTTAACGAAGCGCCGGCAGTTCCCAATAGAAAAAAAGTGGCACCGATAACCCCTATAACACCGCCAAACGTATTGACCCCATACAGTAACCCCAGCGGAGACCCGGCTGAATGATTTTCATTTGCCAGGGCCTTGCCGATCACAGGCAAGGTTCCCCCCATAAGGGTTGTGGGTATGAGCAGAATAATTGAGGCTGGTAGCAACTTGAGCAGAATGTTGGGAGATCCCGTACTGCCTAAAATCATATGCAATTTTGAATATAATGGATCGAGATAGGGAAACGTGGTGATGAGTAGCAACCCCGACAAACCAACTCCGATTTCAAGTAAGCCGTATAGCCTAATTGGATACTCGCTATGGTCCGCCATGCGTCCAAATAGAAAACTGCCAAGGGCCAGCCCGGCCATAAAGACAGTTAGGACCGTCGACACGGAATAATGGGTTACGCCTAGTGAAAGCAACAATTGCCTGCGAAAGACAATTTCCATCATCAGGCCGTTGGCACCGGACAAAAAAAGAATGCCAAGCAAGCAGTACCGGGCAACCGGAGAGATGTCTTTATTCAGCATTGCCTATATCGTCCTGCCAGATTTGAGGTCTAAAGAATTTGGAGAATACACTTGACATATGTCAGAACATATGTCAAGTTCAATTTTGTTTATAAGTGGTAGATTGTTAATCGATGCGGTTAACAGGTTTTAAGTTAATAATGTCATTAAAATTGTTTAATTGAGAAATCATTTAAATTACTGCCTCAACGATTGTTGATCACGGTGCGTCAGGACCTGAAAATCAATGAATAATCATGCTGATATCCTAAAACTTGTCGAGATTAGTCGCTTAT
>JBAVYC010001541.1:0-2269 GCA_049698595.1 Desulfobacterales bacterium
GACACGCACTTTTAAGTTGTTGCCTTTTTATGGAACTTTGATTGTTAAGGGAAATGACGCATTTTCGCATTCGAGATTGCAGTCGGCTGCCGTTCATCCGAGTCGTACTGCAGGAAACTGTTACACAACCTGACCCACCTCAACGATTTTCATTGCATTGGTCACGCCATAAACCCCGTCCTGATCCCCTTTGGTGATGATGGCCATATCGCCGTTATTCAACAAACCCCGGCGCTCCAATACAGTGATGGCTTCGCGCTTGATTTCATCCCGTTGGTAACGGGTAACGTCGAAAAACAGCGGATAGACATTGCGATACAGCGTCATTTTACCCAGGGAGTCAGAATGACGGCTTAGACCGAAAATGGGGATGGCGGTGCGAATCCGCGACATCCACAAGGGTGTCGAACCGGACTCGGTCAGAGCCACAATGGCTTTGATATCTAGATGGTTGGCAGCGTACATGGCGGACATGGATATCGCCTCATCGATCCGCTTAAAACGGCAATCCACCCGGTGCCTGGAAATGCTCGTGCTGGGCTGTCTTTCGGCGGCCAGGCAGACACGCTCTACGGCAGTTATGACTTTTTCCGGATACCTGCCGACCGCAGTTTCACCGGACAGCATGACTGCATCCGTACCGTCGATAACGGCATTGGCCACATCCGACACCTCTGCCCGGGTGGGAACCGGGCTTTGGATCATGGATTCCATCATCTGGGTTGCTGTGATCACCGGTTTGTCCAAAGATCGGGCTCTTTCAATGATTTGTTTTTGAATGGCCGGCACCTCGGCATCGCCGATCTCAACACCCAGGTCACCCCGCGCGATCATGATACCGTCCGATGCCTTGATGATGTCATCAACAGCTTCAATTGCCTCAGATCTTTCAATCTTGGCGATAATCCCCGCTGTTGCGTTGGCTTCGTTCAGGATTTTGCGGGTCGTCCGTATGTCGGATGCGTGGCGCACAAACGAGACGGCGATATAATCCACCCGCATGGCAGCCGCCGCCTTTAAATCCTCATGATCCTTAACCGTCAGGGCACCGGCGGAAAGGCCGCCCCCCTTGCGATTGATCCCTTTGTTATCGGACAGATCACCACCGGTTTTGACCGTGCAGATGATCCTTAAATCGTCGATTCGATCGACCTGTAGTTCAATACGACCGTCGTCAAGCAGCAGAAAATCACCTGGGTTGACATCCGCGGGCAGCTGCTTGTAGTCAACACCTACGGCCTCCAATGACCCTTCAAACTCTGCCGGACCGGCATCCAGAACAAACTTTCGACCCGGTTCCAGGTGAATGCATCCGTTCTGAAACCTTCCGATCCTTATCTTGGGGCCCTGGAGGTCTCCAAGGATGCCGACGGCCCGGCCCAGGCTGGCAGCACACTCTCTGACGGCATTTACCCGTCTCTGATGATCCGTCAAGCTGCCATGGGAAAAATTGATTCGCACCAAATCAATCCCGGCCCGAATCAAACTTTCGATGGTCGACTTATCATCGGTGGCCGGTCCCAATGTCGCAATAATTTTTGTGCGTCTTGGCATTGTTGTTACCCCTCCATGGTTAAAGACCATAAAAAAAACCGATAAAATGCGCCTCAGCTTACAGACCGGTTTCCGGCTCGTAAAGCAACAGCTCGGAGAGAGGGAAGCCTGGGTTTTCAATGTCAGACCTCCTGATTTTCGTGTTGGTTCTATGATAGAAGAAGATTGTTAGTAAGTGGCGAATTTTTGGTGATATTTAGGTGAGATATTAGTTTTGGCATCTTACAGCTACCATCTTGAACGCCTGGTATCGGCTGATTTCAGCTGATTTTAGTCGAACATTTCGCATAGTCTCGGGACTATCTATTTCTACAGACTGGTTGCCTTCCAATCTGTAGAGTTTAAGCAATTTTGTGTCAAATAAATATGTCATTGCTTCATATTGAAAAAACAGTTCTGCCATATTTTAACTCCTTTTTAATATCTGACTCGGTATATTTCTCGCTGGATAACAATTACATCTCCTTCAAACATCCGCATTAATACCGGGGCAATCGGGTCAAAATACTCGATCAATTTTTCAAGAACCAGTTTCTCCGAAGTTTTCTGTCACCCATATTCCCCCACATTTTTAAATTCAAAACCGGAAATTCTTAATCGCACTCTTTTACCCCTGCCTAAAATTATTGATTTAATAACCCTAAACACGATTTTATCGATAGATTTTTTAAATATTAAAGCGGCTTTTTACCAGGGGAGATGATAGGTATGGAGC
>JBAVYC010001542.1:0-4367 GCA_049698595.1 Desulfobacterales bacterium
GGATACAGTATCATTGAATTATCACCCCCGAAGGATTTTATCGGCAAGTCGCTGCAAGAATTAGACCTGATTAACCGGCTTGGTATCCAAATCATTGCTGTCAAAGAAGTAATTAAAGATCAATTAGTTTTTATCCCAACTGCAAAATTTGTTCTTAAGGACAGTGACATCCTGATAATGCTCGGCCGCAATGAGTCTCTTGATAAGCTGAAGGTAAATGCGAAATAATTTTATCAAAGTGCCATAAGAAGGCCGGAATATTTATTCTATTTTCATGTGTGGCTGATCCCGAGAACTGCGATCTGGTTATCAACACCGCAAAAAGTGACAACGATGCTGCTGTTGGCGCCATTATCGGGGCTATTTCCGGCGGGAAAAAGCTGATTGAAAAAAACTGTCTGAAAAGTGCTATTTAGCGGCGACCAGCCCAAGCGATATATCGGGTTTTACTTCAAGACCTGATTGACCACTTCGTTTAATTCATCGATTGTGATAATTTTGAGATCTTTTTTGATATCTTCAGGAATTTCTCTGAGATTGGCTTCATTTTTTATTGGAAACACAACGGTTTTGATCCCGGCCCGGTGGGCGGCCAGCACTTTCTCTTTGACACCGCCAACAGGAAGTATCCGGCCGGTCAATGTCAGTTCTCCGCTCAAAGCCGTATCACGGCGACAGGGTCGGTTGGTGATCAGTGACAGGAGGGCAACGGCGATGGTCAATCCGGCGGATGGGCCATCTTTGGGTATCGCGCCGGCAGGCACATGGATGTGGACATCATGCTGCTCGAAAAAGTCTTCCGGTATGTGGAAGTCACCGGTGTGACTGCGGATGTAGCTCATGGCGGCCTGAGCGGATTCCTTCATCACATTGCCGAGAGACCCCGTCAGGATAAGCTGGCTTTTGCCTTTCATCTTGGTTGCTTCTATGAATATGATCTCTCCGCCGGTGTCCGTCCACGCCAAGCCGGTCGCCACACCGATTCTGTCTTTTGCCTGGGTGACCTCGAAATAATACTTTTTGGGTCCCAGAAGGGTCTCTACGATTTCCGGGGTGATGATAGCCGGATCCTCTCTGAATTCACGGCTTAATTTGTCCCTGGCAATTTTGCGACACAGGGAGGCGATTTGCCGCTGAAGGTTACGCAGACCCGCCTCCCGCGTATATTCCCGGATGATTTTGTGGACAGCCTCCTTCGAAAAGCGGACGGAATGCTCGCTAAGGCCGGCGGCATTGGTCTCCTTAGGGATCAGATACCTGAATGCGATCCGCTCTTTTTCTACATCCGTGTACCCGGATAGGTATAATACTTCAAACCGGTCCAGCAACGGTTCGGGTATGGGATCGACGGTATTTGCGGTGGCAATAAACATGGTTTTTGAAAGATCAAAGGGAACATCCAGATAATGATCCATAAATTGGTTGTTTTGCTCCGGATCGAGAACTTCCAACAGAGCGGAGGCCGGATCACCTTTGAATTCCTGGCCGATCTTGTCGATTTCATCCAGCATGAAAACCGGATTTTTGGCCTCACATCGTCTGATCTCCTGGATGATGCGGCCGGGCAGCGCCCCCACATAACTGCGACGGTGACCTCTGATCTGGGCCTCGTCCTTCATGCCGGCCAGAGAGATGCGAATGAATTTACGCTCCAGGCTGCGAGCGATGGACATTCCCAGCGATGTTTTTCCGGTGCCGGGCGGTCCTACAAAACACAGGAGCGGGCCTTTGGACTCCAACTGGGCCCTTTTTTTAGATAGCGCCGCTTTCACGGTGGATCGAATCTCATCCAGCTTGAACGGCTTGGAAAGGTAATAGTAAGATCCTTTTTTCATGGCTTCCACGGCCGCGGATACTGTCGCGTAACCGCTGATCATGATTACTTCAGTGGAAGGATCCTTTTCCTTGGCCGATGCCAGCACCCCCATACCGTCGACATTTTCCATTTTAAGATCGGAAATGATAACCTCAACACTATGTTTTTTCAAAAGATTCAAGGCCTCGCTACCGCCGGCGGCCGTCATCACCGCATAGCCCTCTCGGGTCAGCACATGATCCAGATTTTTGCGGGTCATTTCCTCATCGTCAACCACTAAAATGTGTTGTTTGCGGGACAGCTTCAATATTCGCACCGCCAGGTGTTCTAAAATGCGATCTTTGACCTCCTTAAGACCGTAATGGGCTTCGTCAAGGATGGACTCCGCACGCCGAATGTCCAGGTTGTCCTCGGTCATTTTGTTCCAGGGCAAACTTACCAGGTACTCGATATGGTTGGTGCCGATAATGTATTCCGGAAAGGAAGGGCTGGTTCTTTCAAGCTTTTCCAGTTCTTTGAGTGCTACTTTTTCGACTTGGGCAGGCATCCGGGCCTCCCGGACCGTCGCCACAAACCCATCAATCTCAGTGGTTTCCTGATTGTCTTCCGCTTTTTTAAAAATCCCCATCAGCGGCTCCTTTTGAAAAAATCTGTTTTGATTATAGAACATGCAATCCGTTTTTAGCAATCGGTTTCAACCCATCGCCGTGAGTATCTACCTGATCAAATTTTTCATCTTTTCGTTTCACCTTTAATTATAGAGGCACTGCGCGCTATGGGGCTTCGCGTGCCACGTTTTGCGGCTCCGGGGGGGGACTGAAATATTTTTCCGTGTTACGGCTGTTTACAACGCCTTAAGACATCTCCTAGGTAATCTTAACCGCGGCAGCCGGCAAGCCGTATCCGCAGGCTAGAGACGTTGCATATTGCAACGGTTGTATCGTTTTCGTAACATATCATAACCCACTAAAATTGAATAGTTTATTTTGTATCTTCAATCAACTATTGCAAATCGCAACATTTCAGACTTTTCCACATTCTTACCGCTTATGAAATTAAAAGTATAGAATTCAGTTGGTTATAAAAATTAACAATTGTGGTACGACTATTGCTAATAACACCAGCAAACATCAACTTGCAGGAGGCAATAAAATGTTCAACCTAAAAAACATAATTTATAAATTCGAGAAACTGATGACGGCCGTTACATTTGCCGAAGCCGGGCAAGGCGACACAGCTCTAGAAATTATGAAGGAGAGACCGGTCAATCGAAGCAAACGCAATGCTGAGAAAGTCAGAAATCGGATCGATCAGCGCCCGGTTCTCAGAGCCTAAATCCACATTTTCGAGCGAGTCACAACAATGGAAAAAATACTTCTCGCCATTGATGGTGCCGCACCTGATCGCAGCACATTTAGCTATGCCATCGGCCTATGTAAGCGCATGGGTGCCGAACTGGATATTCTTCAGATTCTCAGTCCGCGCAACTGCAGAAAATATCTGAAAAAATTGCAGGAGGGTGCCCGGCAGGCCAGGAGTGTATTCGAAGAGGCCATGGTTGCCGTGACCTTCGCCGAGGCCGGACAACATGATATGGCCGAACAGCTTCAAATGAAGGCCTGCGACAATATAGACCGCTTGATTCCTGAGCCGGAAAAAGACAGCATCGATTATTGCCTGACACTGATATCAGGCAACCCCGATGAGGAGATCGTTCGTTACGTCTGCGATCATCGGGATGTGGTCCTGACCATATATGACCCTTCCGGGGAGCAAGATGCACAAGAATATCTGCCTGAAGAACGAAGGCAGGCAATCCCGCAGATTGCCCAGATGCTACCCACGCCCCTGGTCCTCAGAAGAGGGGGTGTGAGTCGATTACAATTGAGACCTTGACGAGGAGGATCTTTAAAATGCTAAGATTTTTGAATAAATTTAGAAGCAGGGTGCAAAAAATCATGGGACGAGTGGACCGTTGCCAGGAGGCCGTTACCTTTTCCGAGGCAGGTCAGGCAGACCATGCTCAGCAGGTGTTGCACGACAAAGACAACCACCAAAGCCCGGGGAAACTGCTGGTGGTAGGCCGCGAGAGCATCTTCAACAAAGAAGTGATCGATTACGCCCTGGATATGGCCCAGAGGCTTTCATACGAAATTTTGGCGCTAAACACGGCACCTCTGACATGCGAAACTTTTAATTTTTTGCCGACGGAACGTAGCAAGGTCTGTCAGGAATTCAAAATCCTGACGGAAAAAAATATCAAACATTTTCAACAGGAGGCGCAAAAACTGGCAATTCCCTTTACGCATGTGATTAAGTTCAGCGAGAAAGAACAGGCGCTGGCCGAAATCACCAGAGAATTCGGCGACATCGAGTTTGTGGTATCGGATACCGAAAAAGACCGGGAGGTTGAAAGGGCTGCCCAGGGAGAAAGGCCCAAACAGGAAATCTACGTCTATTCCATGGTATAAAACACCTATCACTCAGATTTTGACAAAATCAGAACATCCGGCTGTCAAGGGTCAGACGGCGGCGGGATGTTCTGTTTTTA
>JBAVYC010001543.1:0-11904 GCA_049698595.1 Desulfobacterales bacterium
ATACAAATGCGCTGACTGTTTTTGCAGAGGTAAGGGTCATTCCCGAACACATCAAGACAACCTATGATAATTTGAAACCGTATTTCGACAAGCTGGATTTAACCATCAAAAATTAATGGAGAAACTAAATGAAGAAGGCTACTGTGATCATCTGGGCGATTATAACCGTATTCATTGGAATTGTCTTTTATGATAACTGGGATATTATTTCCAATAAAATTTCTTTAAATCTAAGATTTATTGAGATGCCGCTGCCACCACTGCCAATTTTTGTTTATTTCATAATTTTCTTTTTCTTCGGTTTCATCATTGCCTATCTTTTTAATTTTTCGACCCGATTTAAGGCTAGGCGCAACACCAAAAAACTCAATGCTGCGATTACGGCCCGCGAAGGTGAAGTGGCCGATTTGAAGGGCGAACTCAACACTTTGAAAGGGCTGGAGACACCAGCGGCAGGGCAGGCAGCAGAAATCAAAACCGATTCCGACCCAATTATAGAGCTTACCGATAATAGCCTGGTTAAAAACCCCGCCGACCCGTCGAGCAAGGCGGCTAATGATAAAATGGGAACAACCCCCGCCACAGATTCGGAGGATAAATCGAGCAAAAAGAAATCATAATGTCGCGGACATTCTAAAACTAATTCAAATTAGTGCGCCTTCATCCCATCATTCCAGGATCCCAATTGGTGCGAAGCCCTGATGTTTTGTCTTTTATTCCTCAATTGATTCATGAGCCCACCTAAATCCACTCCGATGCTAAAGCAGTATCTGTCCATTAAGGAGCAGTATCCGGATGCGATACTGTTCTATCGAATGGGCGATTTCTATGAAATGTTTTTCGAGGATGCCCATCTGGCATCCCGCCTTCTTGAGATCACGCTGACATCACGCAATAAAAATGACGAGTCTCCGGTTCCCATGTGCGGATTTCCCTATCGGGCAGCCCGGGGTTATATTGCCAGGTTGATCCACCATGGACACAAAGTTGCCGTTTGTGACCAAATCGAAGATCCGGCCCAGGCCAAAGGCCTTGTTAAACGGGATGTCGTCCGGGTAATCACCCCCGGCATGATCATCGAAAATGAATTGTTGGATGAACGTGCCAACAATTATGTTCTCGCTGTGGCTTGCAAGGACGATTTTATCGGTATCGCCTATCTGGATATTTCCACCGGTACCTTCCGGGCGGCGGAGTCAAGGGATTCTGCTGCGGTCTTTGAAGAAATTCGGCGGGTGGCGCCGAGCGAGGCGCTTTTAACGGAGTCATCGAAAAACGACCCGTTTTTTTCGACAATAATGGGGGTGTTGTCGGAGGTATCCATTTCCTATCTGGACGACAAAGCTTTCGAGCACAAAAGAGGGTATGAGCGACTTACCAGTCAATTCAACACTCTCACGCTTGAGGGTTTTGGCTGCGAGAACATGAAAGCGGCCGTCTGTGCCGCCGGTGCGGTCGTCTTTTATGTGCGCGAAACCCAAAAACAAAAGATAGAACATTTAACTCGAATTGAAACCTACTGGCTGGACAAATACCTCCTGGTCGACGATTTGAGCCGGCAGAATCTGGAATTGTTCAAAAACATCCGCACAGGTACCCGTAAGGCAACCTTGCTGAGCGTCATCGATCGTACCGCCACCGCCATGGGTGCGCGTTTACTGGCGAATTGGTTGCGCTATCCCCTGATTGATCCGGATGCAATCCGTTTGCGCCATGATGCTGTTCAGGAAGTCAAACAAAATATTCAGATCCGCCGCAGCGTTCGCGAAAGACTGAAATCAGTTTATGACATCGAACGAATCGGCAGTAAAATTGTGATGGGACAGGCAAATGCAAGAGATCTGGTAGCGCTGAAGCGTTCACTGAAAATGCTTCCGGACATGTGGTCGCTGTTACCGGAATTAAAAACCGAACTGTTTCATCCACCCGAACATCTTGATCTGCTCCAAAACCTGGCCGAACTCATTGAGCGATCGATTCGGGAGGATGCACCGCCGACGATTAACGAAGGCGGAATCATCAAAACCGGATATCAGGAAGCATTGGACGAGCTAGTCCAGATCAGCCGTGATGCCAAAGGCTGGTTGGCCCGGTTGGAAGGCCGTGAAAAGGAAGCCACCGGCATCAGCACACTTAAGGTCCGCTTCAACAAAGTCTTCGGATATTTTCTGGAAGTCTCTAAAAGCCGGTCGGCCTCAGTCCCCGACCACTATATTCGAAAGCAGACGCTCGTCAACTCAGAACGCTATATCACCGAAGAACTAAAGTCTTTTGAGATAAAAGTGCTCGGTGCGCAAGATCAACGGGCGGCTCTCGAATACCAGCTATTTTGTGAAATCCGTGACGAAGTCGTTAACAACCACCAATACATACAGGAGGCTGCCCGCTTTTTAGCACGGATTGACTGCCTGCTGAATCTGGCTGAAATCGCCGATCAAAATGACTTTCACCGACCGGTAATGACCACCGACGGCTGCATCTACATTGAGGATGGCCGCCACCCGGTAGTGGAAAAGATGATTACCGGCGAACGGTTTGTCCCCAATACCATAAAGCTGAATGATCAGGACAACCAGGTATTGATAATAACGGGTCCGAACATGGCCGGAAAATCAACCGTGCTGCGGCAGGTTGCGCTGGTGGTCATTATGGCCCAAATGGGGTCATTTGTCCCTGCCGCCAAAGCTTCGATCAGTATCACCGACAGGATTTTTACACGGGTGGGCGCCTTGGACAACCTTTCTCACGGGCAAAGCACCTTCATGGTCGAGATGCAAGAAACGGCCAACATTCTCAACAATGCCACTGAAAAAAGTCTGATCATCATGGACGAAATTGGCCGCGGAACCAGCACCTTTGACGGCTTGAGCATTGCCTGGGCGGTAGCGGAGTATTTGCACGATTTGAACAACCGGGGAGTAAAAACCCTTTTTGCGACCCATTACCACGAACTCACCGAACTTGCCCAGACCAAACCGAGGGTAAAAAACTTTAATATCGTGGTGAAAGAGTGGAACGATGAAATTATCTTTTTAAGAAAACTGGTCGAAGGCGGTACCAACCGTAGCTACGGCATTCAGGTTGCCCGGCTAGCCGGGATTCCACTGGCGGTGATCGGGCGAGCGAAAAAGATCCTTTACAATATCGAGCAGGGAGAATACGATTCTATTGGATCGCCCTGTTTGATTCGAGAGGAGGGGAATGTTGCCCGCGGACCGGTACAGCTTGATCTTTTCCAGAAACCCGAAAACCCGGTTCTTGATAAGCTGAGCAAAGTGGACATCTCAAGAATGACTCCGCTTGAAGCGTTGAATTTCTTAAATGAACTGCAGGAGAAATTGAAAAATTGAGGCATTGGTCCATCTAAGTTAAACGGTTTGGGGTTAAACCCTTCGGGCTTCGACCCCACACGCAGGGTTCACCGTTCCGGGTCAAAAAAACAGACAGCTTGTATCAAAGGGATCGTGTCTTCGTTTTGCCATGGACAACTCACCACGGGCAACGAATATTACAGCGACACTTTATTACACCAATGTGGCTTTCCCCTGGCAGGATATGGCAGTTAAGAACAAAACTGCTGCTGCAGAACTAACATCAGATCTTAATTATGTTCCAAAAAACAATCAACACAATGGCCGTCCTGTTGTTGGGAATGACAGTCAGTCTTTTCTGGGGTGATTCATCCCAGGCATCTACACCAAAAGAAATGTATAGTCAGGCTGAAGTCTGTTACAAAAAACTGCGTCATTCTCCTCACAAAATGAAGTATCGCCACAACTGGATGCGTTGCATCGATAAATTTCAGCGGGTTCATCGTCTGGATCCTTCCGGTTCCTGGGCGGCAGCCGGACTTTATAAGTCCGGTAAACTCTACCAGGCGTTGGCGAAACAATCCGGCCAAAAAGCGGATTATCAGGAAGCCCGTGACATCTTCGAACGCATCGTCAGACAATTTCCAGATAGCCGTTATCGGGGTAAAGCCGCCACTGAAATCAAAATTCTATCATCGGCCGGGGTATCGGCAAATAGCACTGCCGGGAAAAAAATTACCAGAGCCTCCAGAGACCTGGTTGAGGATGAATATCTCAAGGCCGAATCCTGTTACAACGGCTTGCGTCAAAGCCGCCGCAAAGTAAAATACCGCGACAACTGGCTGCGGTGTATCGAAAAATATGATTCCGTTTATCGTAAAAAACCCAATGGCCGGCGTGCCGCCGCCAGTCTGTTTAAGACAGGTAAATTGTATGCCGACCTGTATCAATATTCAAATAGACAATCAGATCTGCGAACCGGGTATGATAGGTATACGCAAGTCATCGAACAATTTCCGGAAAGCCGCTATAAATCAAAAGCGTCATCTCTCATCAACGCAATGCCCCGCTGGGCCAAAAATAAACCGGGCCAAGGAAACGATGATATCGCAAAAATTATTGATACGGAAGCAATAGCGGCGACGACTGATGAACACGTGAAGTCCCAAAAGGACAATTTCCGCAAAGACGGCATGGGAACAGTCGATGATTTGCGCTTCTGGTCGAATCCGAATTACACGCGTATCGTCATCGATGCGAACCGGGAAACATCGTATGATCACCACCTTTTAAAAAAAGACCCCTCCATCAACAAGCCCCAGCGCCTCTACGTTGACCTGAAAGAAAGCCGTTTGGGAAAGAACATCAAAAAAAGAATCCCGATTAATGACGATTTGCTGAAGGACGCTCGTGCCGGACAATTCACCCGGGACTCCGTCCGGGTGGTCGTCGATATTAAATCCTTTAAGACTTATAAAATATTTTCATTAAAGGATCCATTTCGAATTGTCATTGACGTCTGGGGTGCCGTCGCTGAGAAAAAACCGACCCAGCAAAAACCCTATGTGACGCTGAAAAAAAATGGCAGGCTGCCCACCAGCGCACTGGCGAAGCAGTTGGCCCTCGGGATCAGCCGGATCATTATCGATCCCGGGCACGGTGGTCGCGATTATGGTGCTCCCGGATATCTGAAAGGGGTGCATGAAAAAGATGTCGCGCTTCAAATTTCCCGGAGACTGGCCAAAAAAATTCGTCAGGAATTGGAGTGCCAGGTTTTTATGACCCGCTCCAGCGACAGTTACCTGACTTTGGAAGAGCGCACCGCGATCGCCAATACAAAAAATGCCGATTTGTTTATTTCAATTCATACCAATTCGCACAGGAACCGCAGAGCTTCCGGCATCGAAACTTATTTTCTGAATCTGGCCACGGATGATGAGGCCATCCGGGTGGCCGCCATAGAGAATGCTACATCCACCAAAAATATCAGTGATCTGCAAAACATCCTGTATGATCTGGTGCAAAATGCTAAAATCAATGAATCCAGCCGCCTGGCCGGCCATGTTCAGGGATCCATGATCAAGCATTTGAAACGCCAACGTTACAGCCGCATCAATGACAAAGGCGTGAAGCAGGCGCCGTTCTATGTGCTTCTCGGCGCCCAAATGCCGGCGGTACTGGTCGAGACTTCCTTCATCAGCAATCCCAGAGAGTGTAAAAGATTGGTCAATCCCAAATACCAGGAACGATTATGCGAGGCCATTGTTGACGGGATCAAACAATATATCAAGGAAACTACGCCGACTGCTAATCTAAAGCCCCCTCCGGATTTAGCAAACAATGGGTGATACCGCACATGACACCCCTCGGTTTAATCCTTATGCGGTTTTGATAATAGGCATCATCGGTGTTTCTACGGGTTCGATATTTGCGCGATTGGCGGATGCGCCGGCCCTTGTCACCGCTGCCTATCGAATGGGCCTGGCGGCACTGATTTTGATCCCTCTGGCCGCCTGGAAGGCCGGGGACGAACTACGTAATTTATCTGTTCACGATATTAAGCTGGCAATGCTGTCCGGTTTTTTTTTGGCCTTGCATTTTGCCGCCTGGATTTCTTCGCTGGACTACACGGCGATCGCCAACAGTGTGGTGCTGGTTAACACGATTCCGCTCTGGGTCGGTCTATTTACCCCCCTGATCGCCAAAGATCGTATTCGAGGGTCAACGATCATAAGTATCATCGTCAGCGTCATCGGTGCCGCCATCATCGGTTTTGGCGATTTTGATACTGCCGGCAAGGCGCTGTGGGGAGATATGCTGGCGGTCTGCGGGGCCGTTTGTGCCGCGATATACCTGCTCTTTGGCCGAAATTTGCGCCGCAAACTTTCCCTGCTTCCATATGTTGCCATCTGCTATGGCAGTGCGGCTATCATTTTGTGGCTGGTTGTGCTATTTTTAAATCTGCCGGTGACAGGCTACAGTACCCAAACGGTTGCGGCGTTTTGGGCCATGGCTCTCGTATCTCAACTAATCGGCCACTCCAGCTACAACTGGTCTCTTAAATGGTTCAGCACCAGTTTGGTGGCAGTGTTTTTGCTGGGCGAACCTATCGGCGGCACCCTGCTGGCCTACATCATATTCGACGAAGGGCTGACCTGGCTGAAATTAATTGGGGGGCTGTTTATTTTATCGGCGATATATATTGCGGCATCCGGTGAGAAATAGTTGAAGGACGATTCCACGCGCTGTTTTCTGCGAAAATGCTTTGAAGTTGACAAATCGAACTTGATGCTTTATCGAACACCATCAGTTTCCATCTAAAAATATATGAAAAAAGGAATGGAGGTTTAAAATGGCATATGAAAACATCGTTTATGAGTTAAAAGAGGGCATCGCAACCATCACCTTTAACCGGCCCAAGGCGCTGAATGCACTCAATGGTGAGTTGCTTGCGGAATTTTCGCTGGCTCTTGACGCAATTGCAGCCGACGAGGACATCCGCGTTCTCATACTTACCGGGGCCGGCGACAAATCATTCGTGGCCGGGGCCGATATATCCGAACTGGCCACTTTTGATTCGCTTAAGGCAAAGTCTTTTGCCAGAAGCGGACACGATATTATCAACAAACTGCAGGTTCTACCGATCACCGTCGTCGCAGCAGTAAATGGATTTGCCTTGGGTGGGGGCACCGAAATAGCCATTGCCTGTGATTTTATCTATGCCTCGGAAAACGCCAAATTCGGCCAACCGGAAATAAATCTTGGGGTAATCCCGGGTTTTGGCGGCACCCAGCGCCTGCCGCGCTTAATCGGTACCAACATGGCAAAGGAATTGATATTTACCGGCAAGATGATATCGGCTGAGGACGCGCTTCAGCTGGGATTGGTCAACAAGGTCGTCCCGCAAGACAAACTCATGGAAGAGGTTATGAAAACTGCCGGGATAATTGCTTCCAAAGGGAAGGTTTCACTGAGAGAAGCGAAACAGGCGGTGAACAAGGGGATGAATGTGGATCTGGCAACCGGCTGTGGTATTGAAATTGACGCCTTTGCCCTCTGCTATGCCAGCCCGGATGCCAAAGAAGGCACCTCCGCCTTTCTGGAAAAGCGCAAGGCGGAGTTTAAGGGAAGCCTTAAGTAATTGAATATTTTCGAATGAATATGGATAAAAACAAAATATACTTTCAGGTTGCCTGGGGTCTTTTACTTGTCCTGGCGGGTGTGGGTGTTTTTTTTCGGATCCCCCAGGTCATGCCGAAGATTAAAGCCATCGAATCCTTTGCTTCAGCGATCGGGTTCGTCTACTTTTGTTTTTACTTACTTGGATTTTTATTGATCCTGGGCGGCACTAGAAAAATTCTCGCCAACTATAAAAAATTGAAACATCAAGATACCAATCATGCCTGACAGGCAAAAGCAGAAACCCAAGGTTCCGGCGTCGCCGACATCCAAAAGACAAGACCCTGATATTATCGAACTCACTTCTGAAGTGGCCTACCGAACCCGTTTGCAGAAAATCTGCAACAAGATTAACGCGGCTGCGAATTTAGATGAGATATTAATCAACTTGAAAGATGATATCACATCTCTTTTCGAAGCCGAGCGAATTACGGTCTATGTTGTGGACGAAAATAAGCATCAGCTTGTTTCACGATTTAAATCCGGTAACGACATAGAGGAGATCCGGATACCCATCTCAGCGAACAGCATCGCGGGCTGGTGTGCCGTGAAAAATACTGTCATCAATATTAAGGATGCCTACAATTCAAAGGAACTAGCTGGGATTGATCCTGATTTAAGATTCGATGAGCGCTGGGATCTGCAGACCGGATTTAAGACGCGCCAAATCTTGGCCCGTCCGATCGGCTTTCGAAACCGCCTGCTCGGTGTCATTCAATTAATGAACCGCAAAACGGGGAAAACCTTTGTTCAAGTTGACGAAAAATCCCTTGAGGAAGTCGCGGGTATCCTTGGAATTGCCCTGCATACCCAAAAAAAACTGACGGATAGATATACCATGGGAAAATTTGATTTTCTTCTTGAAAATCATTTGCTGACCCATCAGGAACTGGAAAGGGGGATCGTCCTTGCCAGGCAAAAGCAATTGCCGATTGAAACGGTGTTAATGTCGGATATCAAGATTTCAAAGAAGGATATATTGTCCGCCCTCGCAAAGTATTATAATATTGAAGCCGTGGAATTCACGCAAGATATGATGGTACCCGGAAAACTTCTGGCGGGGCTGAAAACCCCCTTTTTGCGCACCAATTTGTGGGTCCCCTTGCGTGAAGAAGATACTGGTGTTGTCATCGCTATCGACAATCCTCACGATCAACAGAAGATCGGTGAAATAAATTCCCTTTTTCCGGGCAGAGATCTCCAGTTATGTGTCGCTTTGAAGCGCGATATTCTTGAAATGATCAATTTTTTCTTCAGGGATGCCCGGCAACAGGATGGGATTGAAGAAATTTTATCTGTGATGCAGGAAGAAACGGAGGAGATTGAAGAAGTTGAAAGTGAAATCGGCGACGAAGACAGTATGGTGGTGAAACTGGTCAATAAAATAATTCTTGACGCCCATGTCCGCGGCGCTTCTGACATACACATAGAGCCATTCCCCGGCAAGGAAAATACACAGGTTCGAACCCGCATTGACGGTGATTGTGTGGTCTATCAAACCATTCCTTTTGGTTACCGCCATGCCGTCGTATCCCGGATTAAAATCATGTCCGATCTTGATATTGCCGAGCGTCGCAAACCCCAGGACGGCAAAATCAAATTCAAAAACAGCGATGGCCAAGACATTGAACTGCGGGTCGCCACGCTTCCCACCCAGGGTGGGGTGGAGGACGTTGTCATGCGCCTGTTGGATGCCGGTGAACCGCTGCCACTCGATAAAATCGGTTTTACCAAAAGCAATTATGAGAATTTTACACGCGCGATATCCACGCCTTATGGCCTCGTATTCGTATGCGGGCCCACCGGATCGGGAAAAACCACCACACTTCATTCGGCCTTAAAGTATCTCAATAAACCTGAAACCAAAATATGGACGGCCGAAGATCCGGTGGAGATTACCCAAAAGGGATTGCGGCAGGTTCAAGTTAAACCGAAAATCGGATTTGATTTTGCCGCCGCCATGCGCTCGTTTCTCAGGGCCGACCCGGATGTGATCATGGTCGGTGAAATGCGGGACAGAGAAACAACGTCCATCGGTATTCAGGCTTCGCTCACGGGACATCTGGTTTTATCCACACTGCATACCAACAGCGCGCCCGAAAGTATCACCCGCCTGTTGGATATGGGGATGGATCCTTTCAATTTCTCAGATGCGATCCTATGCATCCTGGCCCAACGGCTTGCTAGGACGCTCTGCCAGGATTGCAAGCAGCCCTACCATCCTTCCCCGGAAGCGCATGCGACCCTGGTCCGGGAGTATGGGCCTAGCCTTTTCGATGAGAATGTTAACATTCAGTATACAGAGGATTTAATGCTGAACCGGCCGGCCGGCTGCCGGAATTGCAACAACAAAGGCTATCGTGGTCGGATGGCCCTGCACGAATTGCTGATGGGGACCGATGAGATCAAATTGCTGGTCCAAAACCGGGCCAAAGTCGATATGATCAGGACCCAGGCCGTAAAGGACGGTATGACGACATTGAGACAGGATGGGATAGAGAAAATATTTGCCGGACCCCTGGATCTGCAGCAAGTGCGCAAGGTCTGTATACGATAGCTAATTCCCTGCCGCGTTGCTGAATTTCGCCAGTTGATCTTCGTAATAGATGCGTTTCTTGCCGGCCATTGCCAGGGCTTGCTTACCAGCCTCAACCGCTTCCAAGTACATACCGTTGACGTAGTAGCTTTCCGCCAAGGTATCCCAGACATGGGGCAGTCTTTCAAGCCGGATTGCCAATTTGGCCATCGCCAGGGCCCGGGCAGGATCTTGAAATCGTTTATCTTCACAGGTGGCGTAATGCCAGGCCAGGTTGTTGAGAACCTGCGCATTGTCCGGTTCCAATGCCAGTGATTTTTCCCAGGCATCCCGGACACCAACCCAATTTTTGCTGTTGTAATAAATATTACCCAGCAGGCTGTATAAATTCGGATTTTCAGGTGTTTGTTCAATTTCTTGTTTGATGACTTTCTCAAGAAAATGCCTGCTAATCCGATCTCCCATTTCACCGACGTTTAATTGGTATCCCAGAATGCCCAAAAGTAACAAGCAGGTCAGGTAAACTCCGATACTCTTTTTTACTTTACCGTCTTGGCGAGTTATCCAGGCTGAATTGGTTTCGCATTTTCTGAGATAATCAATCCTTTCTCGGATGCTAAAGTGGTGCCAGTTGGGTTTGTCCGCCGATTGGCCGCTGGTGACGGCTATCTTTTCGAGAGTGGTAATCAGTGGTTTGGCGCTGTCGAACAATGCATACACGTAAGTGTCCGCCTGGCGCTCGAAGTTACGCATGTAAAAACCGAAAATAAATCTGAAATAGATCAAAAAAACACAGATGATGACAATACTGGATATCCCTGAGACAACTGAAGTCTGACTCAATCCGGTTTTGCTGATAAACCAGAACACAGGCTTGGTATAGATGATGGCAAAGATCATGATGTCAAAGGTGACATAGGAGAGAAGCATATAGCCGACAAAAAACACCAGATAAAATAAAAGATGTTTCTTTTTTATATGACCGATTTCATGGGCAATAACGGCATCGACCTCTTCGGGTTCCAACAATTTCAGCAGGGAAGGGGTAACCAGAATGTAGCGAAATTTTTTAATTAGCCCCATGACGCCGGCAGTGATCATTTTGCCGCCAAAAATGGGCCAATATAGAATATTGGCATAATCCAACCCCGCTCTTTGACACAAATCCTCGATCCGACTCCGATGATACCCGGCTTCAAGGGGTTTGCAGCGCCAGAATTTCTGCACCAGGGATGGTCCAATGATGGCCACACCAAAAAGGAAAAAGAGAAAGTAAGTGACTTCACCTTCGGTGGTGTTTAGAAATCGCTTGGGCCATTCAAACGGCAAAACATGGATTATATCTAAGATTCCAGACAGAAACAGCCAGGGCAGCAAAACGGGAATCGAAAAGGAAATATTGGAAACGACGTAGGTGCGTCTGGAAATTCCGGGTCTGTAAAGCATTTGATAAGGGCCGTAGGCAAAACTCCAGACGATGGCCAAATAGAAAACGAACAACAGCAGAAAGATCAGGGCTGAAAGGGTTGGTATCGTCTTAAAGGGCCTCATGCTTACCAGAAAGGAGGGCAGATTCAACCCATAGATGTTAATGGCAAAAAGCAGGATGGCCATTATTGATTGCTGGAGCACGGCGGTATTGAACTGATGGTCGATACGCAGATATTGACCTTTTGCAATCCGTCTTGCGATCCTTTGGAATTGAAGGCGGGTCAGGAAAGAAAACAGGAAAATCAGACACAAAAATAGCGTAAACGAGTCAAACGCCGTGAAAAAAGTCTCGTCGGAGGTTTGATAAGTGAGATAGATGAGAAGTACGAGGATAAAATATATGAAATTTCCGAACATGGATAGTCGTCTTTACGATAAACTTAATAG
>JBAVYC010001544.1:0-2790 GCA_049698595.1 Desulfobacterales bacterium
CGGGGTTCGCGTGTTGGACGGGGTTGAAGAAACCCTTCGACGGCTGTGCGGCAAAGTTTTAATGGGAGTCGTAACGAGTTCCCGTAGAGAGCATTTTGAGATTATTCATTCCGGCACAGGGCTGTTGCATTTTTTCGATTTTGTGTTGACCCGCGAGGACTATGGAAAACCGAAACCAAATCCCGAGCCTTTTTTGACCGCCATCATCCGAAACCGACTCCAGCCGAAACACTGCATTATCGTAGAGGACTCGGAGCGTGGGCTGGCGGCTGCAAAGGCCGCCGGTATCAGGTGTATGGTTGTACCGAATCGTTTGACCCGGGACGGCAATTTCTCAGGGGCTTATCGGGTGCTTGAAAACGTCAGAGAGGTGACTGGGGAAGTGTTCCAACTGTTAAGCCAGCATATCAATCTATTAAAGTGAGGGAGGAAATAATGAAGGAAGCATCAAATGATTTCAATGGACCTAGTAAAAAAAGTTTGGATTAAGACCCGGAAGAGCCTTTAAATTGATTGTCTTTGAACTGGCAAAACAACGCAAGGAGCTGATCGGTGAGAAAGAAGCAATGGGCTGGACCATCCAAGGGTCTTCTGCAGGACCTGGGGTAACAGAAGGATTGGCCACTGTTATCGCCTCTAATGAGGATCTTCTGACAATAATTCCTGATACGATACTGGTGTATCCCCATGCGTCACCGGTATTGACACCTGTGTTACCGAAGATAAAAGGATTGGTTACCGATACCGGCGGCCTGCTGGCTCCGGCCGCCACTATCGCCAGAGAGTATGGAATTCCGGTGGTCGTGGGAACATCCGTAGCAACTGACTCCATTAACGATGGTGATGTCATCCGTGTCGATGGGACCAACGGTCGCGTGTTGATTATTAAAATGGCCCAACGGTATGCGAGTTGAGGCTCATGAAAATATTTGTCAAATTGACCAGGATGCTTGCAACTTCATGCTGCCGGTGCGCTTTTTGTTATAGACCACCTTAGAAGACAGCCTATATGAGGGGTTTATTCCATGATCTGCCAGAAACGGGGCAAGTTAATCGATCCAATGTTGGTAGTGATGATTTGGGCAATCTTGCACCTAATGCTTGGCTATCCATAGAATACAGCATGAATTCATTGCGTTTTTGGTATGGAAAGACAAGCCGTCGTGCGGCGCGCAGATTAAACTTGCATGGTTGACGAGCGAAAATGGAATTAAAAATTATTGATATGCAGTTTTTCGTTAGCTTGTTTGATCATTCTTTGCACTCGGCATTTGGCCATCGTTGCTACTGGGTATGGAAAAAAATCAGGAAATTGATGGTTTGGAGATTCGCGATCCCAATCTGCACACCATTCATGATAAAAACGCTTCCGATGAAGCCAATGGAAAATTTTGGTATTAAGATCTTGCGAAATTCATTAAAATCCACTAAGAACAGTCGAGAACTTTTGCACCATCTCCGAAGAGATGTTCGAAATGGAAGTATCATCTTAAAAAAAAGAATTGTCAGCAGAACTCAACTTCTTAGTCAATCAACCTAATATGGGAAAAAATGAAAATCATAAAAACGCAACCTATGACCAAGGGGCAAATGGAAGCCGAAGTCAGCAATGCGCTGATTGCCTTTGAAAAAGATCACATGGGGCGCGGACCGGTGGATGTCAGAACCCATATCATTCAGGACATGGTGCTGATCCGCTTGAAGGGCGTATTGACCCCGGCCGAACAGCATCTGGCCAAAGATGAGGAAGGGATTAGCCTTATCAAACAGGTACGGGCCAAACTGCTGGAAAACGCCAGCGAGATTCTGGCTGGGGTCATTAAGGGCATAACCGGTTGTGCGGTCATCAGTTTTCATACAGACATTAGCACGAAAACTGGTGAACGCATCATTGTCATTACTTTAGAGGAGGACATGGAACGTCGGTTGCCTTTGAAAAGATAACACCGATTTTTCTAGCTTGAACTCCTCTTAGATAGTAGCCATTTTTTGAATGAAAGAATTAATCAATAAATGCATCCAAACCATCACAGCGATACTAATATCCAGCATCGTTGTGTACGGCGTCTATGCACAAAAGGTATGCTGCAAAACCATTATAGACGCCTGTATCCCGGCATCCGATAGGATTTCAAGCGGCTATACCACCGGCAGCCATTGGACAACCTTCCAGTCACAACGCCGCAATATCCAACTGCAATCAAATCTTTGTTCTAAAATTATTCTGGCAGATTTTGGTGCAGGAAATACCTGCTGCCAGACCGACCGCTGTGATGGCGACAATCTATCGACGGAATTCAGCCTCTCATTTATCCATGACTTTAATCCGCTTCAAAAAATCGCAAGCTCCTTTGACGCCGGTAACAGTGCTGAAAAGCGTTAATTATGTTAACTGTCAATAGTATTTCTCAAACGGCCCGGGGAGGATTTGGGTGAAAAACTATCTTGTTAAAGACTTGATGGTACCCCTGTCGGAGTATGCGACGGTACCCATGGAGTCAACCTTGTTTGAGGCGCTGCTGGCCCTGGAAAAATCCCAGGAAGAGTTTGATCACACCATGGCGGAATGCAATATTTAACAACGAATATTATGAAAGCACTGAAAGAACTTTTCGACCGGATCGTACGATGCGTCAACATTAATCTGCGGGAACTCGATTATAACGTTCATCCGTTTGTCAAAAATCTTGTCCCTTTCGACCAGCTGGTAAAATTTTATGGCTTTTACGGCATCACGCCTCATCATCCGCTGGACTTTCAGTTCCTGCATTCCAATCTGGCGGGCAGCTA
>JBAVYC010001545.1:0-3736 GCA_049698595.1 Desulfobacterales bacterium
GAAATAGTGAGAGCTTTACGTGAGTATGTGGATGCTGAGATAATGCATCGCCGCAAAGATCTTGAAAGAGGTTGGCATCGAGATAAAAATATAGCACGAGATACATTCAATAAAATTTATCAAGGACTTGTAGATATTGATGTACAGCGGGCTACATGGCCAGCTGGATTAGGTGGACTGGGGATTATTAATGTTGCAAATGACTTAATAAATGAGGAACTTGCTCGTGGAGATGCAGGATTAGCTATTCATAAAGGAATTATCGCATGGACGATGTTTCCCGCCCTTGTTGCCGGAAGAAAGGATCTTTTACAGCGATTTGTTCCAAAAATTTGTGATGATAAAATCCATGGATCGTGTATGGCTATCACCGAGCCCTTAGGAGGAACAAATGTTGAAGATCCCACTCAGCATGGCCATCCAATAAAGACAATAGCTACGCTCGATGGTAATGAATGGGTCATTGATGGTCATAAAATATGGCCAAGCGGTGCTGGAGTAGCTGATATAACATATTGTACGATATCAAAGATTTTTTTAGGCATAATTTATTACAATCACTCTCAATGTATACGTATTTGATATTATTATAGCGAAGGTGGCAAAAGGGAGTAAATTAAAATGAATAAAAAAGACGATAAGAGTACATGGGTCATCGGTGGAACGACACTTATAGGTCTCGGTGTTGGATTCATATTCCTTAAGACATCAGGTCTAATATTTGTTGCATCTATTCTCATAGGAATAGGAGTTGGTCTTGTGATAGCTCCCTTAATTTCGGTCATAAATCGACAAAAATAAAATGTCCCTCGATTAATAAACTCACAAAAAAAAGGAGGAAAAATGAGTGACACTGAAGTGTTGGACAAAACGTTTCATTTTATTTTGAAACGGATGGTGGACACGGGTCAGGCACCGCATTATACGGAGATTGCAGCTGAACTCGGAGTTGCACCCGAAGACGGGCGCAAAACGATGCATACACTGTTTGAGTCCCGTATTCACGGCTGGCTTTATCCAAATACGAATCTTATCGCCTCGTTCGCCCCTTTTAACAATCAACCCACCCAGTTCCGCGTCACAGTTGAAGGCGAGCAAAAATGGTTCGCGCAATGAGCTTTCGAATCACTGGCGGTCAGCTGGCTATTTCCCGGAAAGAAGGTCCGCATTGATTCACCATGTCTCGATTGCGGTGAACCGATCACAATCGAAATGCGTGACGGCATGATCAAAAAGGCCGATCCGGAAGGATTGATCGGCTATGTATCCCTTCCCGTATCTAAATGGTGGCAGGATGTTGCATACGCTTGAAGTACAATGCTTTTCTTCCGGTCGGAAGAACATTTGAAAAATTGGGAGCAATACGATCCTGCCACAGAGGGTGGAATTTCCCAATTGGACGGATTACTAACGATGTTTTCAGGCAAGGTCTTCAAAAGACGAATGGACCCGGATTACTTCTCCAATATGAGGACGTATTTGGGTGAATTGATTGCAGAAGCCGGTGGCAATGATAAAATCGGAGTTTATTTAAAAAGTTAGTCTGAATAAATTAACTTAAGTTGCCGTAATGGCATCTGTAGTGAATTTCTTCCATCACAAGAGATTTTGGAAGCGATGATGAAGCCAGTCCCAAAAGATCGAGATGGCGTTATTGAGTACACGGTAGATTTCATGAAGCTAATCTATGGATCAGGGCTTCCATTCGATGAAGAATTTCATAAAAGAATTGCAGCTCAAGCTTTCGATCGCTCATTCTGCCCAGAGGGTACAGGTCGCCAATATCTGGCCATTATGGTTCAAAAAGATCGAACAGATGAACTTGGAAAGCTAAAAATACCATCATTGATTATACACGGTGACGAGGATCCTCTCGTACCTTTAGCTGGGGGAAAGGCAACGTCTGAAGCGATTCCGAATGCAGAGTTCATGGTTGTGAAGGGGATGGGGCATGTTATTCCGAATCTAAACGCATACTGGGGTGACATCAAGGATGCAATGATAAGCCATCTCGGGAAGGCAACGTAAAACCCTTAGTTGGGGTTAAGTGGAATTTCATATCGGTTATCAACCGTTTATAGTCGTCTTCTTTATCTACAGACTGCTTAAATTCTTCAAGTGTTTTTTCCAGGCGCTTGAGCGCTTTGCCGTTCAGATTGCACATGATATCCGGAACCAAAGAAATTTCTATAAGAATTCGGGTGTCGTATATCTCTACTATCTCCTGTGAACTGACTTCATTGATATAATAACCTTTATTGGTTTCATGCCGCATAATTCCTCTAAATTCAAGCCATTTCAAAGCATGTATCACGGGCGTAATGCTTACCCCCAACCGGTCGGCAAGATCCTGGTATTTAATTTTCTGACCCGGAATAATCTCATTCTTGACAAAGGAAATTTATAATGCCAAAAGAAAAATATATCTTATAATATAACTTATTTAATATCTTATAAAATATTTATCGAGGACATTCAAAATGATTGGTGCCCAAACGCTGGTCGAAATGCTGAAACAATATCAGGTGGAAGTCATTTTCGGTGTGCCGGGTGACACCAGCATTCTTCTCTATGAGGCGTTATACGACGCCCAGCCGGGTATCCGCCACATCATGGCGCGCGATGAGCGTTCGGCATCCTTTATGGCAGATGCCTATGCCAGACTCAGTCACAAACCCGGTATCTGCGAATGCCCCAGCGGGGCAGGTTCCCTCTATTCGATTCCCGGCGTTGCCGAAGCCAACGCGTCGTCTATTCCAGTGATCCTATTGACCATGGACATCCCCCTGGCTGGTGAGGGCAAGCAGACCATCACCGAACTGGATACCCGGAAACTCTTTGAGTCCATTACCAAATGGTCCAATGTCCTTAAGGATGTGAGCAAGATTCCCGAAGTCATTCGGCGTGCTTTTAGAATCGCCACTACCGGGCGGCCGGGAGCGGTGCATCTCGCCTTGCCCCAAGAGGCGTTGTCAGGCGTGCTCCCGAGAGTAAAAACAGCCATCTATGCCGAAGAAGAATGCTGTCACTATCCAGCCTATCGCACCCGCGGGGCCAGGAATATTCTGGAGCGTCTTGCTGATCTGATGACCGCTGCCGAACGTCCGGTGATCATCGCAGGCGGCGGAGCCAATCACTCCACGGCGAATGACGCGATCATCGCCATTGCGGAGTGGTTGTCCGCTCCCGTGGTAACGACCATTTCCGGACAAGGTTTGATGCCGGACGACCACCCGTTGGCGCTGGGAGTCATCGGCGACAACGGATTTCACCCCCACGCCCACATGGCCATCGAAGAGAGCGACACCCTGCTCTATATCGGCTGCAAGATGGGGTCCGTATCCACCATTAACTGGACCATGCCCGCCAACGCTGCCGAGCGCACCATTATCCAGATCGATCTCAATCCCGAGATGTTGGGCAACAACTTTAAAAACACGTTGAGCGTTGCCGGCGATGCCAGGTTGGTGACCGAAGATCTCGTCATTTTGCTGAAAAGTCGGACGGCACAGCGGGAACCTTCTGCGTGGGTTGCAGCATTGAATCAGCAGCGGGCTGAATTCTGGCGGCATGCCGAAAAGGACCTGGCCCTTTCGGACGTTCCCTTAAAGCCGCAGCGAATCATCGCCGAACTGAATACACACCTACCCGAACATGCCATCGTGATTTCCGACGCCGGCACACCGACCCCCTATATTACCCGCTATCTCAAATTGAGCGGTCAAGGCTCGCGATT
>JBAVYC010001546.1:0-9374 GCA_049698595.1 Desulfobacterales bacterium
TCATTCACCGAAACCGCAACAGCGCCACTCCGCCCAATCCATCAGTGACCGCAATATAGGAATTTGCACTCCCCATGTCAACAAGGCCTGCGAATTGAATATTTTGGGATGTCGCTCCGCTCTGTCCCTTTTATTTTAGATCGGAATGATTGCCGGCAATATTTAATTGAATGTATCACACAGTCTATGCTATTTTTAAACCTTTCATAATAAAATTAAGAAGGCCAATGAGATAGATTGAAATCCTGAATTATTCATTCTGCAGTCTTCAATGTATAAAGGTATGCCATGGCACATTCAGATGTACACCCGGTCCACCGGTTCGAATCGTGGCAGGTTTGGCCGGGATCTTTTGACAACCCACCGGCAGATGGTAACTTTCCGGTACCTGAAAAGACCGGCCTGACGATTAATCAAGCCACTCCGATTGGATCAATTGGATCCTGTTTTGCCCGGGAGATCAAGCGACGGCTTATTCAACGGGGATACAACTATGTGGCGGAAGAAACACAGCATCCGGCGGCAATCCATGCCAGCGCCGCCTGGGAAAGGGTGTACAATACATTTTGCCTGCGCCAGATTTTTGAATACACCTTTGAGAACCGGCTGCCCGACCTGCGCTGGTGGGTGTCACCGCAATCCCAAAAAGTTCAGGATCCTTATCGCCGCATTATATTATATGATAGTGTTGATGCCGCAGAGAGTGGTTTTGCACAGCATCAAATATACTCCCGCCGCGCACTGCTGCGGGCTGCGGTGCTCATTTTAACTCTTGGGCTGACCGAGATCTGGCAGGATCGTGTAGACGGCTCGGTTATCAGCCTGCCGTCAGGTCCGTATGTCAACGAGGGCGGGGATATGAGCCGCTATGAGTTTAAGGTAAGTCGCTACGCAGAAAATCTTGAAAACCTGGAACGGATTCATGCCATCATGGCGCGGCACAATCCTGCCTGCCAACTGTTGGTCACCATCTCTCCGGTCAACCTGTGGGCCACATTTCGCAAAGATCTGGATGTCATCAGTGCCAGCTGTAACTCCAAATCCACCCTGCGTGCCGCTGCCGATGAATTTACGCTACGGCATGATAATGTTCATTATTTTCCGGCATTTGAAATGGCGACCATTTACCAACCGCTCACCGGTTTGACCTATTTCAGCGACGGTCGGGAAAACTACCATGTTAACAAAGCTACCGTGAAGTTCATCATGCGTCATTTCTTCAAATATTATGGCGGTATGGAATGAAGCATTATTGCGCAAACAACCAGCTGTCGGCACCGGCCATTTTAACGCCCACGTTGGTAAACCATACCCGAAAGTTTTCATCTTCACCCTGATGATTCAACGATAGTGTTAACGGGCCGACTTCACGGTGGTCCTCCCAGGTGGAGATTCGCGTGGGTTTTTCAGCCCCCCCCCGTCTATACACCCATTGCGTCAGCCGGTATCGATCGTCGAGGTAGAGATCATACACATCACCGGGTGTATAGCCGCCGGCGGCCGGATACGAAACCACCACACACCGCGCTTCTCCATCGCCCATGGGAAGCCGGTGCCGGCCGATATCTTCTACCCTTGCCTTCGTATCCCAGGCAACATGATAGGGAAACAGCAGCCAGTAGTTGTCATTGATAAACCAGGCATCAATTTTCTTGAGCTTATTTGATTCAGTGCTAACCAGTTCACTGCGATCGTAGGTAATGGCTTCCTGATAGTCCATCCCTTTAAAGGTGACCCTGTCAAAGTGCGGTTCCCAGATCCAGAATCGCTTGATCTGTTTTTCACCTATTTTAACGTTAAATGTATACTGAATCTTTTCTACTTCGTTAAAATATTGAAGTCCGTAGGATTCGGCGATATGCTGACGGGCGGTCCCACCCCGTTCTTTACTATGGCCGGCACAGCCCGCCATACCGGCTGTCAGCAAAAATACCATAAGAATTTTAAGACCTGGGTTCATTATAGTGCCCTCCTTTCCAATTAAAGATGCTATTGGATTCAAAGGTTACTTCAGCTGCTCAAAAAATCAACCAAAAATTTGACCCTAGCTGATAGCAAAGACCAAAAGATAAGCAACATTGGGCTTGAGTCAGTTCTGCACAAATGTGCCGTCCTTCAGATCCTTAAGCGCCTGCTGGATTTCATCTTGAGTGTTCATGACAAACGGGCCATATCTGGCGATAGGCTCTTTTAAGGGTTTCCCCGAAATCAGCAAAAACCGAACATAAGTTTCGGCTGCCCGGGCTTCAAAAAGGCCTGTGTCATTAAATACCACGAGCCGCGGGTGAGTGACCAATTCGCCTTTCAGTCGGCTAACGGCGCCGAACACACCCTCGCCTTCGAAAACATAGGTAAATACTGTATGTCCCGGTTCGAGGGGATAAGAAAAGGACCCCTTGGCAGGAATTGTAACGTCTATATATGTCGGATCTGCAAAAATATCGGTTACCGGACCGCGAATACCGTCCACTTCGCCGCCGATCACCCGGATTTTAACGCCATCTTTCCGGATAATTTCCGCAATCTGGTCAGAGGTAATATTTTGATAGCGCGGCCTTGTCATCTTGAGTCTGGCCGGCAGATTCACCCACAGCTGAAAACCGACCATTTCGCGCTGACAGGGCTGAGGCATCTCCTCGTGCATAATCCCACCGCCGGAGGTCATCCACTGGACGTCTCCGCCACTGATAGTGCCGGAATTTCCCATACTGTCTTTATGATTGACGACACCTTCTATCATGTAGGTCACCGTTTCGATGCCTCGGTGGGGATGCATGGGAAAACCTTTGATGTAATCGTCAGGATTGCCGGAGCCAAAATGATCGAAAAGTAAAAAAGGGTCAAGATGATCCAGGGTCGCAGTCGCTATGCTGCGTTTGAGTCTCACGCCGGCCCCTTCAATCACCGGCTGAGGTTTAATAATTTGTAAAACTTCCCTATAATGGTTACTCATAATATGTCCCTTTATTTGACCTAAAATTAGCCTGTTAACTTAGCAGCAATACTTGCCACATGCTTCCCCTGAAAGCGCGCCGCTTCAAGTTCATTCTCACTGGGCATACGAGAGCCATCCCCGCCTGCAATGGTTGTGGCTCCGTAGGGGGATCCTCCGGTAACTTCATCGATTCGCATCTGTCCCTGAAACGCATAGGGCAGGCCCACAATAACAAACCCCTGATGAAGCAGGGTGACATGAAAGGTGAGAATCGTAGATTCCTGGCCGCCGTGTTGGGTGGCACTGCTGGCAAAGACACTCCCCACTTTGCCAATCAGAGAGCCATTGGCCCACAGCTGCCCGGTGGCGTCCAAAAATTGACGCATTTGCCCGCACATATTGCCAAAACGAGTAGGGGTGCCGAATATTATCGCATCCGCTTCCGCCAGTTCATCAACCGTGCAGACCGGAACATGCGAAAAGGCTTTTTGGGCGTCCACAGCTCCCATTTTTCCAAGCACCTCATCCGGCAGTGTCTCTGGAACGCGCAGAATTTTGACTTCTGCCCCCGCGACCTCCTTTACGCCTTCGGCAACCGCTTCCGCCATTTTAAAAATATGCCCATAAGTTGAATAAAAGACGATTAACACTTTCATGACAGATTCCTCCTTTTTACTTATTATTTTTTAGCCCAAGTTTTCTACATAGCTGGGCCAAGGTGTCCTGCTCACGCTCACTCAGCACGCTCATTTCACTGGCAATCACGGCGGCATGGGCCGGAAATACTTTGCGAATGAGTTCTAACCCATCATCGGCCAGTCGAACCAGCATGAACCGTCGATCTTCTTTTTTGCGCTCGCGCTTGACATAACGCCGCTTTTCTAAATTATCAATCACCATGGTAATGTTTCCACTGCTTCTCAGGAGCTTTTGTCCTATTTCCGTTTGGTATAAGGGGCCCAAATGATAAAGTGCTTCAAGAACCGCAAACTGGCTCAATGTCAATCCAACAGAAGATAAATGTTTGTGTATCCGGGATGTTATAGAATCCGCCGCTCTCATTAGCTTTACATAAGTGCGCAAAGCTATAATTTCATTCTGATTGCCCTTAAACTCTTTTCTCATATTAACCCCAAAATAATTCAACATTAAACTAATATTAAATCTGTATCTGTCAAGTGGCCGTATACGGCAAAAACATGCTGCCTTGACAGACATCCTTACCAAAGTATCAGATATTTGATCAGAATTGATAAGGGTATCGGAACTTACAGAGGGGCAGGATGAGGAGACTGAAGGTTTCCCGGACGTAGTCTCGGAAAGAACTTAGTTCCTTGATCGCATCCATTTCAGATAGGACGCGGGGCCTATTAACTGGGATGATTTGCATCGGTGATCCAGTTCCTTGGATCTCAGCCACAGCATACCATACTGGCCATCTTGAATATAATCCAGCATGATGTCGCTGAGCGCGTCAGACCATAGATACCTTTCACGAGTGGAATCGTTTCGGACACCCGGACCAAATTCCTTGAACACCGCATCACGCAACGCTGTGAAATTGGAATAATCCTTGGTCCAGACAGTAACCGTGTACAGCTGATCCTGCCAGAAGGAATAAATGACAGATTCCAGTGCGGCATCACCGATTTTTAAAAAATCATTTGGCCGCACGTATTCGACAACCTCGTCCAAATCCGAAATGGTTTGTCTAATTTCCAAGCCATCCACACTGGACACCATGCGCCCCCATTGCAGATCACAAAACCCATCCTTCCGTATAGCGGGGCATGGCTGGGTTGGAATGACTGCCCCCGAAGTGTTTGAATCCGTCTGGGCGGTATCCTCCGCCTGACCCCGGGTGACGTCTTCGGCTGCCTTGCGGCTGGTCCTTTTCAAATCATCCTTTGCTTTATTTTTACGAGCAATGGCTTTGTTCTGATCGTCCGAATCGCTTTGAATGCGCAATATTTTGCTATGAGGGATGCCGGCTTTGATTCCATGGAAAATAAAACATAATTGGTCACCTTCCTGCCAGGTCTTGGCAACCTTCAGCTCTCTGCCGTTTTTTAAAACTACGGTGTCTGCGAAAGCCGTAGGAACAATAAAAAAAATGAAGATAACCACAGTCAATATAAACTTTTTACCGGATTTCATACTCTTATAAGGTTCGGCAGTGTTTGTCGCTGGCTGGTCGTCCAAATAATCGCTATTTGGGTCACAGGTAGTTTGAGGATTAAAAGAAGGTGTCCCAAGGCATTTTTAGGCCCCGTAGAACAATTAATGACTCACAATAATTTCCACTCGTCGATTTTTTCGGCGTCCCCGAACGGTGTCGTTGGAAGCCAGCGGACGATATTCACCAAAGCCCATAGTTGATAATCTCTTGGGGTCAATGGCGGTTGTCCGGAGCAACTGTTCGGCAACCGAACCGGCCCGTGCCATCGACAAACCCAGGTTGGAGCCAAACAACCCTCCACTTAATGGGATGTTGTCCGTATGGCCGGCAATGATGATCTCGCCCTTGGTTTGGTTCAGGACCGCCCCTATTTTTTTTAATAGAGGCCCGAATGCCGGGTGCAGCTTGGCTTTGCCGGTATCAAAGGTAGTCTCGCCCATCATGCGGATGGTTACTGTATCCTCCCCTATCTCTAATTCAACAGCGCCTTTCAGCTCTTTATATTCATTTTCTATTTCATCTATAATTGGTTGAAGAGACGCTTCTATCTGGGTACTAACGATCGCCTGGTCAAACTCTCGGGCGATCATTTTCTGACCCTTCGGGGATTCAAAGACCGGTTTTTCACGTTGAATTCCAAAGGCTTGTGCCATTGACCCCGAAACCATTCTGTATTTTTTGCGGTCCATTTCGGAAAAGGAGAGCAAGAGCACAAAAAAGCACATCAGCAAGCTCATCAGGTCTCCGAAGGTTACTACCCACAGAGGTGCGCCCTCCTCTACTTCCTCTTGTGGTAGGCCTTCTTCACTCACTATGCACTAGCCTCTTTTTTTCCATTTGGCACAATTTTCAAGCGGTCTTTTGGTGAAAGATGAATTTTTAGTGTCTCCTGGAACACCATCCCGGATAAACCCCGTGCAATGCCCAGAACGGCATCAAGGATCAGATTTTTCGATATTTGTTCCTGTTGGCTTCTCAAAGCAAGTTTGTCGGCCAGGGGCAGGCAAACCAGATTGGCAATCAGCGCGCCATAGAGGGTGGTCAACAGCGCTATCGCCATGGCCGGACCGATGTCCTGGGGATTCGCCATATTGGCGAGCATTTGAACGAGACCGATGAGGGTTCCAATCATTCCAAAAGCCGGCGCCGAGCCCCCCATGCCTTTAAAAACATTTCGTCCGGTCGTATGACGCTGGATAGTCAGATTGAGGTCTTTTTGCAGCAATTCCTTTATTTGTTGTTCGTCAAACCCATCAGCTAGAAACTGAAAGGCCTTGCCCGCAAACTCGTCATCCGGCTTTTCACTTTCCAGCGCCATCAAGCCCCTTTCCTTGGCGACTTTAGCGACTGAAACCATTTTTTCCATGATTTCTTCCGGTGGATCGATCTTAACCGTAAACGCCTTCATGGCCACACTGATGGAATTGATGATATCTTCCATGGTAAATTTGATAAAACTGGTGGCAATGGTTCCCCCGACAACGATGAGCAAACCCGGAATGTTGATGAAAACTGAAAAGGTACCGCCGATTTGGATAGAGACAATAACCAGGATCGTTCCGCCGACCAGACCTATAATAGTTGCAATATCCATATGGTCAATTCCTGAATATTATGTGTATCGAATCCAACATTTTGCCATTTTCCCAGTTCACGGTATTTCAAATCACCTGAAAGCAGACCGCAGTTTAGGGTTGCCGCCCGCCTTTGTCATATAAGCTTAATTACCAGTTTTATCGGCCGGCCACGCTAAAACTTAAATGAAAATTCGGACCTTCCGACATAATCTTGACTTTCCCATTAATTGGAAGGGTTTTAGGCTGATGCAAAAAATGAGGAAAGATATCGGCAGGATCAACCCCATCTGAAAGAGCGGTACCCAAGATTGGTGTGCCGGTTTTCCCTTGCCAGGAAAATCCGCAGGGCTTCTAATGTGAAAAGGATCTGATTTCGTTACGGAAATTATAAATTCGGAGTTGACACGCGTAGCCGTTTGTTTATATTACCTGAGTCACCAAAAAAATTGAATTATTTAGGACTGCGAGAAGAATTCCACAATGCACAAGTAAAGGATAGATTATGAAAACCCTGCTGATCGCTGTTATAAGCCTGCTTCTATTCTACCAGTCGGCTTTGGCCGATGATAAAAGTGAGGTCCAGGAATTATTAAAGAAAAATCTTGATGCCGTATTTTCCGTTTTACAGAAAAAAGATCTTGCACAACAGGAAAAAAATCAAGAGATCGTGGACATCGTCACGCCTATGTTTGATTTCGAGCTGATGGCGCAGCTGTCTTTGGGGAAAAAACACTGGCCTGGATTGTCCCAGGAGGAAAAAAAGAGATTCACAGACCTTTTTATCCAGCGTTTGAAGGCGTCATATCTTAAAAATTTCACTCTGTATACAGATGAAAAGTTATTTTATGAACCGGCCGTTCAAGTGAAGAAAAAAATCCATACCCCGACTTACCTGATCTCTAAAGACAAAAAAATATCCATCCTGTACAAGTTTTATAAAGCCGAGAAAAACTGGAAAATTTACGATTTAGAGATTCAGGATGTGAGCATCATCCGAAGCTACCGGTCTCAATTTAGCGGTATTCTTGAAAATGGAACAGTTGACGATCTTCTGCTGAAACTGGAGGCACCGGCCGATAATTAATGTCTCGCAACAGCTAGACCTATTCTGTATTCTCATTTAACTCATTTTGCCAAGTTTCGCAAAAACGGGATATATTCAACAACCTCGTTTAACTATTGTTATGGAGAACCGTAATTCACTGTGTTAACAAGCTTCTACGATAAAATTGTCCTGGAGCGTCCGCGCCTCATTTTATTGTGCCTTCTGCTAGTGATTGCTTTTCTTGGATACAAAGCGAAGGATTTTAAACTGGATGCCTCGACGGAAACGCTGATTCTCGAAACCGACGATGACTTCAAATATTCACAAATTATTAAATCACGCTACGAGGGCCATGACTATTTGTTGATGATCTATACCCCTGCAAACGATTTATTCTCAGATGAAGCCCTGGCACAACTAACACGCTTGCGTGATGATCTAAGGCAACTGAAAGGTGTGTCAACGGTCATCTCGATATTGGACGCTCCTTTGCTGAAAAGTTTGCCTGAACCGGTCGGGGAACGGAAACCTGCTGCAGGTATCCAGACACTTGAATCGCCGGCAGTGGACCGCCGGCTGGCTAAAATTGAGTTCAGCCAAAGCCCGCTATACCAAAACCTGCTGGTCAGCCCGGATCTGAAAACCACGGCCTTGCAGATTAAACTCCACACGGATGAGCTTTTTCAGGACATGTTGACCCGTCGCAATCTTTTGCGAATAAAGCAGGCTGATGAGCCGCTATCGGCAGCCGAGTCGGCTGAACTTAAAAAAATCACCGAACAACTTGAAAAGCTGCGGGAAAAGAACAAGCAAACGAGGCATCAGGATATAGCAGAAATCCGTGCGATCATGGACAAATACCGCCGCAACGCCGAGCTGTTTCTGGGCGGGATCGGCATGATCGCAGACGATATGATCAGCTTTATTAAAAGTGACCTGAAAGTATTTGGAATCGGGGTTCTGTTTTTTCTGATTGTTACCCTGAGTATTATTTTTAGAAATTTGGGCTGGGTTATACTGCCGATGCTCTGTTGTACTTTTTCGGCGATTGCCATGATGGGACTTCTGGGTATGTTCGGCTGGCCGGTTACGGTGATTTCCTCCAACTTCATATCCTTGCAACTCATCATCACGATGGCGATTACGATCCACCTGATCGTACGCTACAGGGGCCTCGCATTCCATAACCCGGGCGCCGAACAGCGACAACTTATCCTGGATACCATGCGTTTAATGGTGACTCCCTGCCTCTATGCCGCCCTGACGACAATCGCCGGTTTTGGATCGCTGCTGCTCTGTGACCTGCTGCCCGTC
Source organism: Desulfobacterales bacterium (assembly GCA_049698595.1). Lineage (GTDB taxonomy): Bacteria > Desulfobacterota > Desulfobacteria > Desulfobacterales > JAFDCJ01 > JAFDCJ01. The sequence goes on from JBAVYC010001546.1 coordinate 9,051, forward strand.
AAATCTTTTGGCTGGATGATGATTGCCGGAATTATCGTTTCCCTGGGCGTAACCTTTCTGCTCTTTCCGGCTGGGTTAATGGTGGTCAAGAAAAAACCACCCCGGACCAGACCGGCCGTCAGAAGATCACGCTACGCATTGACATCGTTTTTGGCCGGATTCACCGGAAACCACGGTCGAACGATCCTGGTGTCAAGCGCTATCCTCTTTGGCATCAGTCTCTTGGGGATTACCAGACTGGTCGTTGAAAATAGCTTTATTGATTATTTTAAGGATACGACTGAAATCTATCAGGGCCTAAAGGTCATTGATCAAAAGCTGGGC
>JBAVYC010001547.1:0-3157 GCA_049698595.1 Desulfobacterales bacterium
AAGTGGATACCACTGTTGACCTGGATCAAGACGGAATGATGGACCGCGACCAGGAAGACATCAAGTGCGTTGTCACCGAGACAGGAGATTTTAAGATCTGTCTCAGTATCCGGGACGCTGAAAAGGCAGAGTCAATTGTGTCCATCCAATCAGAAACGCCCGCTGATACCGATTTACTTCTTTCCGCTCACAACGGGCCGAAATTTCTGGCCTTCGGTCTGATTCATTTTAGTTTGCTGATAGAAGAACCCGGAGACGAAGTCGTGGTAACCCTTTATCTTTCCAAGGCGGCTTACGACGATGGAATTTGGTATAAATATGACCTGGTAAACGATGAATGGGTTGATTATTCCGAGTTTATTGATTTCAGCGCCGATCGAAAAACGGCTTATTTGACCCTTACAGACGGCGGCTTCGGTGATGCGGACGGTATCGCAAACGGTGTCATTGTCGACCCCCTTGCCCTGCGCACGGCCAGCGATCACAGTTCCGGTTCGGATAATTTTATCGAGGATATTGCCGGAAACCTGGATCCTACCGGCACGTGTTTTATTTCAGCTGCCGACTCCCGGCCTTCCGACAGGCAAGCGCCGAGTTTCTGGAGTGAATTCCGGAGCCGTGACTTGTCGAATGTATTTATTCTGATGATGATCGCCTATATCGGAATCGAGATTTCACTGAGAATTATGCGGAACCGGAAGATAGGTCGTAGAACGAGTTTAATGGAGGGATGGAGGAACTCATAGCAGATAGTTGCACATAAGGTTGGTTGGAACAGTGAACCTGATCTTTGAGGGCTACAGGGTGTCGAGTCTGTAATTGAATCTGAAAGTCGGAATGGGGAAGGCGGAAAAGTACTGATAAAGGTTGAGAACAGAATCCGAGCACCATCTATGCGAACGATCCTGCCCAAAACCTTAAAAAAGATGTCCGAAGGATGGCAAAGCCTCCTTCGGATTTTTTTTGGGGGGGGGCGAAAAAGCGGCTCTATGCTTCGAGTATTTTTAATCATCTATTTATTGAGGTTTCGATGATCATTTAGATCTTTTCCTTTCTTTTTCTGTCATCTGTCCCCTGATGGTAAACCAGGAATCTCAACCTCAGGCCTTAATTATAAAAAAAGATACGGTCTTATGCTTTGATTTAAAAAAAAGATACGGTTAAAACTTATTGAAAGACGATTCTGATTATTTATTAATAATTATATTGGGCTGTTAGAGCAAATCTTAAATGAATCGTGTTTGGCACTTAATTTGCAATATGAGGAAGTACCATATTTATCATTTACGATCAGAAAGCTTGATAAAGGCAAACCACCCAAAAGAGTGGGACGCAAAGCCACTGGCCTAAACCCCGAAAACACGGGACACGGCAGCAGGGCTGCCGGGCAACCGTAGCACCTTTCAATGAGGCTGCGCGATGCGCGGTGAATCATACATTAATGAAAGGTGCTCGAATGAATACAAAAAAAACATGCTTTGCTCGAAAGATTGATTCGCTGTTCAGGAGGTGGGGGACACTCGCCGTCCTAGCTTCTGTTTTGGTCTTAATTCCAATGATTGCCTTTGGCGCAGCAACGGTCGACCTGGCATGGGATGCCAACACCGAACCGGATCTGGCCGGCTACAAAATTTACTACGGAACCGCCAGCGGTAACTATACCAAGAGCGTCAATGTGGGCAATACCACCCAGTATACGCTTGCGGGCCTTAACGAGGGCGTTACCTATTATTTGGCTGCGACTGCCTATGATGTAGACGATAACGAAAGCGCCTATTCGGTGGAACTGGTTCACACCACCGCCAGTCCCAACCACAATCCAGCAAACCCGTCTGTACCTAACGGCCCTTCTAACGGATATACACAGACGACTTACTCTTTCAGCACCACCGCTATAGATCCGGATGGTGATTCACTTCAATTCCAGTATGACTGGGACGACGCGTCGATCTCGGGCTGGGGAGCAGTCTCCCAGAGCCATTCATGGTCCTCCGCAGGTAATTTCTGTGTCAAAACTCAGGCAAAAGATAGCCATGGCGCTCTGTCGGGCTGGTCGGGCTGCAAAAGCGTCACCATTACTGAAAACACCCATACCATTGCGGCTTCAGCCGGCGCTAATGGTAGCATTTCACCTTCAGGCAGTGTAACGGTCAACCATGGATCCAGCCGGACGTTTACCATCAGTGCAGGTACGAATTATCATGTTCAGGATGTTTTGGTGGATGGTATCTCGGTTGGAGCGGATACTACCTATACCTTTACCAATGTGACTCAAAATCATACGATCCAGGCAAGTTTTGCCATAAATACCCACACGATTGCGGCAACTGCCGGGGCCAATGGAAGTATTTCGCCTTCAGGCAATGTAACGGTCAACTATGGATCCAACCGAACGTTCACCATCAGCCCGAATGCGAATTATCATGTTCAGAATGTTCTGGTGAATGGCGTCTCGGTTGGAGCGGTTACTTCCTATACGTTTACCAATGTGAGTCAAAATCATACAATTCAGGCAAGTTTTGCTATCGATAACCAACCGCCAATGGCCGATGCTGGAGCAGATCAGGCAGTGTATGTAAATCACACGGTGCGTCTTGACGGAAGTGGTTCCAGTGATGTGGATGGGAACAGCCTGACCTTTACGTGGTCCTTTGTCTCGAAACCGAGCGGCAGCAATGCGACGCTGTCCGACACCAAAGCCGTGAAACCGATCTTTGATGTTGATGCTGCCGGTACCTACACAGTGCAGCTGATCGTCAACGATGGTACGGTCAACAGTGCGCCGGATACGGTCACGATTTCCACTGAGAACTCGGCGCCGGTGGCCGATGCCGGAGCGGATCAGGCGGTTCTGGTCAATGACACGGTTCAGCTTGACGGAAGTGGTTCTATCGATGTGGATGGAGACACCCTAACCTTTAAGTGGTCCTTAATATCCAAACCGGGCGGCAGTAGCACAACGCTGTCCGACACCACCGTCGTGAACCCCACCTTTGATGTTGACATTGCAGGTACCTATACCGCACAGCTGATCGTCAATGATGGCAGTGTCAAGAGTGCGCCAAATACGGTGACGATATCCACCGAGAACTCGGCACCGGTGGCCGATGCCGGAGCCGATCAGGCGGTCCGGGTCAACGACACCGTGCAGCTTGAC
>JBAVYC010001548.1:0-3051 GCA_049698595.1 Desulfobacterales bacterium
CAGGCACTGACCAGCATGCATTAGATCGTCACCGCCGACGGGTGTCGCATCTTGGATGGAATTGTAATTCATGATGGCGACGATTTTGTTAATGAAGGGGATTTGGGCTCCGGATTTCTGAACCCGCTTTAAAAGGGCACAGTGCGCGGGGGGGAATTTATTCGGATTGGATTTGAATTGACGATGCGCTGCATTCCAAACTGCTGTGCGTGGATTCGATTTTATGTCGCGCGGATTTTCGGCAGCGCCTGCAATTACCTTCGCAAGCCGGGCCTCCAGAGCCCTGGAGCGGCCCTTGTTATTGACATTTCTGGCCACCACAATCCCGCGCCGGAAGGTGGGATATTCTCTGAAAATGTCTTCTTGAATCTGAATTTCAACCATGGCGCCTCCTTTATATTTCGCGTGAGAGAACACAGGCGGATGAAACAAAAATAAACGGTTGAACACCTTCCATTTTAATGCCCCCCCCAGCTTGCCGTATGTCCGGCCTAGACCTTGAAGATATATTTTGATAATTCTATCGCACACTTATCTTAAAAAATCCATGGTAAATTCAAATTGATACCTATCTGCCCTGCCGCTCAAGTTTAGCCGCATAAATGACGATATAACTACAATTGCAAAAATTTTTGATCCTAACCTGTACGTGAATCAAGTAAATAAACCACCTATTTATAGGGTTGGAACGCACCTTATAGATCCGGAGAAATATGGTGATGCGAAATCTAATATTGAGACTTGGCTTAATAAGGCCAACGCTTTTACTTATAGCGGTATCAATTCCATTCTCGGCTTTTTTGGTTGTCTTGCTTGCCGGAGTTTGGGGCGGGCTTATACCCCGGGGCATGGCTGTTTCCGCAATTATTCCGTCGATTGCTGCACCTTGTTTGTTGTATTTTTTTTTACGAAACATAGCACGCCTTGATCAATTGGAAACGGCCCAAAGAGAAAGTCAGGAAAAATATAAAGAACTGGCGAATTCCCTGCCGCAAATTGTCTTTGAAACAGATGAAAATGGAATGATCACATTTGTCAACCAGAATGCCTTTGATCTTTTCGGCTACAGCCAGGCAGACTTGGCCAGTGGTCTGAACGCCTTGAATATGCTGGTGCCACAGGATCGGGATCGGGCTTTGGAGAATATCGGCAAGGTATTAAAAGGTGAAAAAGTAGGCAGTGTCGAATACAGCTCTCAAAGAGTTGACGGCAGCGAGTTTCCTATTATGATTTATGCCAATCGAATTCTGCGCGACGATAAACCCGCGGGTTTGCGCGGGATCATAATTGATCTAACAGATCAGAAGCGCTCAGAAAAATTGTTGCGGGAAAGTGAAGAAAGATTCCGTACTGCCCTGGAGGTAAATCCCGACCCCGTTGTGATCTATGATGTAGAGGGCAACGTAAGTTTTTTTAACCATGCTTTTTCGAAAGTATTCGGCTGGACCTTGGAGAAATGCAAGGGTAAAAAAATGGACATGTTTGTCCCTGAAAAAAACTGGCCGGAAACCAAGCAGATGATTGAAACCGTCATGGCTGGAAAAAATGTCCTTGCTACTGAGACGTGTCGATACACAAAGGATGGTAAAATTATACCGGTCGTTATTAGCGGATCTATATATTACGATCGAAACGGCAAATCGGAGGGCAGCGTAATCAATTTGCGGGACATTAGTGAGCAGAAAAGGCTTCAGGAGCAACTTCAAATGGCCCAGAAGATTGAAGCCATCGGAACGCTGGCCGGTGGTATTGCCCATGACTTTAACAACCTCCTGATGGCGATTCAGGGCAATGTCTCCTTGATGTTACTCGATACGGATGAGTCTCATCCACAATATAGCGCCTTGATGAGTATTGAAGACAGGATCCAAAGCGGCTCAAAACTAACCGGCCAGCTTCTTGGATATGCTCGCAAGGGCAAATATGAACTTAAGCCCGTTAATCCAAATCATGTTATTCGGGAAACTTCTGAAACCTTTGGCAGAATGAGAAAAGATATTACCATTCATAAGAATTTTTCATCTGATTTATATGAAATCCGGGCAGACAGCGGTCAAATGGAACAAGTATTGTTAAATCTTTTTGTAAACGCTGCGGATGCCATGCCCGGCGGTGGCAAGTTGAGCCTGACAAGTGAGAACGTAACTCATGAAGATATGAAAACCGGCGTTTACAATCCACAGCCGGGCATCTATGTCAAGTTGACCATAGCGGACACCGGTACGGGTATGGACAAGAAAATCCAGGAGCGCATTTTTGATCCATTTTTTACCACCAAAGAAATGGGAAGGGGAACCGGCCTGGGTTTGGCTTCTGCCTCTGGAATTATCGAAAATCACGGTGGCTATATCACAGTGAAATCGGAGAAAAAACGGGGGACGGTCTTCAATATTTATCTGCCAGCCATTCGGGAAAAGCACCATGGGAAAAAAGAACCGGACAATCAAATTGTGAGTGGAAGTGGTACCATTTTGCTGGTGGACGATGAAAAAATGGTTTTGGATGTAAACGTTAAAGTCTTGGAAAAATTGGGCTATTCAGTGCTTGAAGCTAAAAGTGGCGAAGAGGCTGTCTCCGCCTACAGAAAAAACAAGGACGAAATTGATATGGTCATCCTAGATATGGTTATGCCTGGAATGAATGGAGGAGAAGCATATGATATAATGAAGGAAATCAATAAAGATGTGAAGGTACTCCTTTCGAGCGGCCATAGCATGGATGGCCAGGCGCAACAAATATTAGAGCGGGGTTGTAACGGTTTTTTACAAAAACCCTATAGAATGGGGGAGGTATCCGGAAAGTTAAGGGAAATTCTGGCCGCCTGATACAGTTTGCGCAGAAAAACCTAAAGTAAACTTTGAAGTTTTAAGAAATCATAAATAATTTTGGTGGATTACGAGAACTACCGCCCACCAGCGCCTCCCCTCCCCTTCGGCATTCGAACGCAAATGCCATACAAATTCTAATAGTCTAATTTCTGCGAAGCACCGTCACAAATTCGGTGTCCTGTCGTAAAATATTAGCTGACAGCATGGTCTATCTCCGGTGTTG
>JBAVYC010001549.1:0-1632 GCA_049698595.1 Desulfobacterales bacterium
TGGTTTCACAGCCTCCAATTCCGACGAATTAGAAACCGTGTGAATCAGTATTTCCGGCGGCCGGCTCAAAAGGCTCGAGGCTCCCATCAATACCGTGAACCTGACCGACCGCAGGTGGTCATCCAATGTTTTCCGGTTTTCCCACGCTTCAACCAAAAAAAAATCATTTTCATTCTCGGCATTCTGGTAGAAGTTTGAATCCACACACCCATTTTCCTTTCTCATTTGGGCAACGATCGATTGAAAGGTCTGTAAAAGCTCTTTGTGTTTTTCAGGACGCACGTTCATTTTGATAAAGGCCAGGATCATGTGGATTCCCTCCGTGGGACGCAAGGGGTTTAGGTACTAATCGGGTTTTATTTGACTACGTGTTGTAAGGAACGTTTGGTTTCAGTGTTCAGGTTTCAGTAATTAAAAAATTTCAAATAACAAATCACAAATATCAAACAAATCACAATGATCTAAATTCAAAATCCCAAACAATCGGCGTTTGATCTTATTTGAGATTTGGATATTGTAATTTGGAATTAATTTATTATTTGGTGCTTGTAATTTGTTATTTCCGGTTTATCCGGGTTAGGCATTTGCAGTTTCAATATTGGCATTGACAACTGCTCCGCAGCAGCCACTTTCCCCGAGCGCAGTCTCGGAAAAAGCTTAGTGCCTCAAGAACGTAATGACTGTTCTGGTAAAGATATTCCAAGATTCATGCCAACGGATTCATTAAAATTACATTGTCTTTAGATATTTAATTTAATTGAGAAAATTGTTTTTATTCGGGTTTCGGAGAGCCGTTTGAGGGATAATATTTTCCGTGAAATATCAAGAAAACGTTAAATATCGCGGATATTACCAAGTTCGTTCGGTTCGCTCACCATACATTATAGAAGTTCCGAGACGTTTATTAACGATGATTATCGACAGCAAAACAAAAGAAGTCTATTCTTGGAAGATTTTGATACGCGCCCTGATGGGGTCCTTCGGCACATGAGCCCGTTTTTTTTTGCAATTGCTAAGGAGACATTGAGGGAGGAGACATTTGCGGTCATGAAAAGGACTTAAAATAGAATTGGTTCTATATGCATTAAGACTTCTTGAAGTAATACCTCAGGACACATGCTGATAAAAATTGCTTTTCTCGCCCTGTGATCAAGGGAACGTAATTGATCTGTCATTATTATTCCCGTCACTTTCTCTGATTCGGGAATCGGCACATAAAATGGATTTTTGCGTTTGGTGGTGCTGATGGGACAAACAAAAACAAATCCCATCTTTCTATTAAACGAAGTGTGGCTTAAGACTATGGCAGGTCTGCTTCCCATTTGTTCATGCCCGGCTTGTGGATCAAAATTGAGACGAATAAAATCACCACGTTTGGGAATGTAGGTTACCAAATTTCTTTTCCTTCAGGTTTGCCCCACGATATTTCTTCGCTGGGTTCTTCAACTTTGGCTAACAGTTCTTTGAGTGTATACTTCCTGACAAGACTGACAGGCTTCAAAATCAATTTTCCATTTTCAATGGTACAACTGACCCTGTCTTTCGGCCTCAGGTGAAGCGCCTCGGAAATATGTTTTGGAAGCCTAATCCCAAGGGAATTTCCCCATTTTCCAATTTGCAATTCAATATTGC
>JBAVYC010001550.1:0-4607 GCA_049698595.1 Desulfobacterales bacterium
ATATGATATTTGAAATAATTGCAGACCATTATCTAATTTTTGGCATGTTGTTATTAGTCGGAGTTGGATATTCCAGGTTGCGCCAGAGACATAAAATCGCAATATCTGGTCATCATTTCCCAATGTATTTGACAATCTCCACATTCCACTCAGGAGTATCGCGGACAGACAACAGCGCTTGATTTAACATTTCTAAGTGTGGACTTTCATCCGGTAGTGCGAATCCGTAGTTCTGTTTTTCGAATACGAAGGGAAGAACCAAGAGCGTCTCATATCTTCCTTCCGCTTGGGCTTCTTTGATCGTGTATTTCAAGCCTGCATCGTCGCCGACCACTGCATTCAGCCTACCATCATCAAGAGCCGCAAGGAGTTCTTGTCTGTCGCTGAAAATGCGACTGTTGATGCCTTGCTCCTGTAAGTACTCAAAAGATGTCGATGCTTCCATAACACCTACCTTGACTTTAGCCAGGTCCTGCGGCCCTGAAATCTGTGAATGCATTTGGTCGAGGGTGAAGGTACTGGCAAGCAGGGCGGTAATGCTGGCAATCATAACTGTGCTGCCGACCGCCAGAAAAGCTGTTAGGGTCCGCCCGCTCAGCGTCTTAAATTCATAATATCGGATGGGTCCAGATGTGACAAACAGCAGTCCCGCAATGAAGGCTTCCATCAGTTTACCGCCTTTGTTTTTCATCGAATAGAGTTTAGCGTTTATATTATGCTCCAATAAATAAAGGATTCCACCGATCAAAGCGGCCACACCGACAATGATTCCTAAGACGATAAATAGTTTCTTATTGAAGAAAAAGTTCTTAAGTGTTTGCAGAAATCCATGCTGCTTCACGGCAATGGCAAGATGGGTCTCATAAAAAGAATGGGAAAAATCAACGATTTCTTCGCGTTCCTTAGTAATGGAGAGGCAGGAAACCGCAATATCTACCTTGCCCTGGGCGACGGCCTCCAGCATCTCTTTGAGTCTGTAGTGCTCAATACTGTAATCAAGGCCCAGTTGTTGAGCAATGTTATCCCAAAGAAAAATGCTTATTCCTGAAAACTGGCCGGTATCGTTCATGACGAAGGGTGGACAAATATAGGCTGCGACGCGTACCTTACGCTCCGCTGACTGAGCGCAAAGTGGATAAGCAAAAAATAAAAAAAGGGCCGGTAAAAAGAGTACCGTCAGAGTGAATCTGAGCTTGAACTTCAGGTGCTGCATGTCGTTCTCCTCAAAACAGTTTTGAAAAAGCAATGTCTCATCCTCCCATGGGTCTCATCCGCATCATCCACCATTGATGGATAAAACAAAGGGTGCTTTAGCGATCCGACACCACCCGGACTTCCAACGGTCCATTCTGGTCAAGATGCACATCGCGCTGCGGGAAGGAAATAGTGATACCCGCCTTGCGGAATTCGCGGTCGACAGTTTGATTCAGCTTGTGCAGCACCGGTATCCAGTCATCGATGCCATTGATGAAAACCCGCAATTCGAAATTGAGACTGTTGTCGCCAAACCCCAGGAAAACAGCCCGCGGCCCCGGATTGTCGAGAACCAGAGCGTCGGCTTTAGCGGCCTTGAGCAGTAATTTTTCGGCCAGCAAGGTATCGGAACCATAGGCGATACCGATGGGAACTTTAATTCGGACAACATTATCGGACAATGACCAGTTTATCAGTCGCCCGGTGATGAATTCCTTGTTGGGAACGATGAGTTCTTTGCGGTCCCAGTCCAATACGGTTGTAGCCCGGATTTGAATGCGGGTGACGGTTCCGCTGACATCTCCGATGGTAACCGTGTCACCGATTCGAAACGGTCGTTCGAAGAGAACGATAATACCGCAGATGAAATTGGCGACAATCTCCTGCAGCCCGAAGCCGACACCGACTCCCAGGGCGGCAATCAGCCACTGGATACTTGACCATTGAATGCCGATCATCGAAAAAGCGACGATAACCCCAATGGCGGTGATCGTATAGTTAAATATCATCGAAACCGCATGGCGTGATCCGGCATCCATGGGGAACCGGTTCAGCAGGATAATTTCCAGCAGTCCGGGTAGATTTTTTGCGGCAACCATGGTCACGATGGCGACGATTACGGCGATCATCAGGTCGGAGAGGGTAATCGGAACCATTGTGCGAACACCTTCGATCACGCTGCTGTAGCTCCAAAGCTGAATATTCTCCAAAAAATTCAGCGCCGGTAACACATCTTCCCAAATAAGCAAAAGTCCGATCAAAGCTGAAAAAAACATCAGGGTTCGCAGCAACGCTCTGTTTTTTTCATAAATTTGGTCAAAATTTATCTCCGGCTCTTCAATGGTCACGGCTTCAGCTTCAACGGCTCCGGACGACGCCTCCTTTTCCAGCTTTTCGGCCTGGGCGGCTTTATCCCGCATGATTTCCTCGAAAGTCAGGCGGCGCTGGGTGATAGAAAACCAACGCAGGACAAGATCCTTCACGAAAATCAGACCGAGTAATAGCGCGATGGTTTCCCCTAAACGCTCGTACAGGGAAAAAGCCGAATAGTAATAGCCCATACCGGCCAGGAAAGCCAGCACCAGGGGAACGCCCACGGCCAGGGTGTACCAGATGAGTCGCAACCGCACCATCCAGCCTTCACTGCGGTGCCGTTTCAACATCAAAAAAATCGCACCGGAAAAGCGCAGCATATATGCGAACCACAAGGAAAATCCCGCCATGAGTGCGATCAGGGCCAGACGCCCCAGCGAATCGGTATAGACGGGGTCGTTTTTAGCTTGAACGGCGATAATGATAAAGTCCATGGTCACCAATAACGGGATAAACCACTGCAGGCTGCGTCGCAGGGCGCGCCGCACACTCTCCGACCATTTGAAATGTACCTTGGCAACGCCCTCTTTCCAGCAAAACTCGTACATAAACAGCCCGCCGACCAGCGCCTGCGCTGCAAGAATCAGGCCTTTGCCCACCGCTTGGCTGAAATCCTGCAGCTGCGGCATTATCACCAGCTGCCAGCCCGCAAACAGCATCAACAGCGGCCAGCCCAGTGCCACCCGGCCGGTGACCGCCAGGGCCCGCAATGTCAGAACGAAAGCGTCGGTTTTGACGGAATAGACGCCTTGTGCGACACGTGACAGATCCTGGTGAGCCCGCCGCCACAAACCTATAGAGGCCAAAGAAATCAGCAGCGCTAAAATCCACATGAGCGGATTGCGGAGGATGGATCGCTGTAAATCCTGGATAACCTGCCACCAGTTAAGCGGACTTAAAAGCCATTGCAGCGATTGGAACAAATGTCGTAAGTCCTGCAGCCCGATACTCTTGGAACTGCGAATCCACAGCAAGTGCTCATCCAAAAAAAGAGCTTCTTCTTTGGCTTTGGCAGCGATCTGCTGCTCAATGAATTCGAGGCCCTGCAGATTTTTGAACAACCGCTGGCAGCCGGCCAGCAATTTTTTCAACAACTCGCGCCGATCAATCAGCAGACGGCGCAGTTCGGTTTTCAATACTGCGATATCCGTATCCGGTGGAAGGGTTTCCTGCTGTAGAATGCGATCCATTGCCTGTTCCAGATCCGCCAGATCCCGGCGCTGCCGGTCGAGTTCCAGTTGAATCGAGCGGATTTCACCCATTTGCACCTTGCGCCGTTCTGAATCCCTCCGGAAAGTTTCGATGCGCGGCAAGTCCCGACGCTGCTCGCGCAGGGCCAGTCCGACGGTTTCGGTATGCATGGGGTATTTGATCTGCTCCTGTGCCAGGGCGAACTCTTCTTCTATTTGTTTCAACTGGGCCTTTTTGAGCTTTAGTCTATCAACGACCGTTGCTTCATCCACGGTGATCTTTTCGAGCATTTTCCCCAGTTCGATACTGGCATCAAATTGCTTTTGAATGACCGGCGGCAGATCCACTGCAATTTTTTTGGCCTGTTCGGCGTCCATACGCTCTTCTTTGGCTTCCAGTTCACGAATCCGTTGCACCTCGTCCTGCCAGCTTTTTACCAGGTCTTCCAGTCGGACAACCGCACGGCCAGCCAGGTCGCGTTCCGCGGACAGAAGGGCTGTCAGGGTTTCAAAGTTGGTGAGACGGTCTTCGAGTGTATTGATTTCCGCCTCGATTTTGGACTGTTCCAACACCAATGCAATCTGGCGGGCCTTAGTGAGCAGATGCTGATCATCGGGTTCTGGATCTGCTTCCCGCTCTTCCTCAATGTCCAGCAACCGCTGTTTCGCGTTGGCAATTTCCTGCTGCAACTCTGCGGGCTGATCCTCCAGGTCATTTAACTGTTCGGACCGTTTTTCCAAATCGTTGGCGGCATCGGACAACTGCGCTTCCAGGTTCTTCAGGTGTGGTTCGAGTTGGTCGGGCAGCATTTTGGCGGCCACGGCAAGAACATCCTCCGGCGGTGGCAGGGGGCGATCCAACTCGGCTTCAATCGCCCTGATGCGCTCAGGTGCAGCATTAACCGTTTGCGTGAGATCCTCGGCTTGCTTTCTCAGCCGGGCTTCTGTTTCACGGAAGATTATCGCGCGATCCAGATAACTCAGGATGCCTTTTTTTTTATCTTCCGTCAGATCGCCGGCATTTTTGACCGTTTTACGGATCTTTTTCAAATAATCCAGACTGAAACCACC
>JBAVYC010001551.1:0-2427 GCA_049698595.1 Desulfobacterales bacterium
TTGGTTCAATACGAGGAAGCAGTTTTGCGAGAGCGTGTATGAGGATCTCTCTAACCATGCCTTCTAACCGACGTCGGATCGCAGTGCGGTCTTCCTCGGCTGAGCGCAACGTTCTGTGGACCTTTAATATCTGCTATTACAAGTTTCAAATAGTGCTGAAATTTTGAGATATGAAGGTATCCCGAACTGAGCACTACGACCATTAGGCCTCACATAATAGGCAACGGAAAGTATTTTGACACCTAACAATCGGAAAGTACGGAGTCTGGAATGACCGAAAATAAGACGATTACTGTTGCTGGTTGCCAGATATCGCAGAATTTCGGTAATCGCGAGGCCAATATCCGAACGGCCATGGATATGATAAAGGCGACACCGGGTCATGATATCTATGCTCTGCCTGAGCTATCCAGCTCTGGATACGATGAGAATGTGTTTAACCGGCTTGAAGATTTGGCTGAAGATTGGGGTGGGCAAAGTTTTGAGGCATTCTCACGTCTGTCCAAGGAGCTGGGCTGCTACATCTGTTACAGCTTTCCGCGCAGGAGGAGCTCCAACGAGTTCACAATTGCTGCAGCCGTCGTAGGGCCGACCGGTGGGATTGAGGCTAAATACGATAAATGGCACGTTTGCAGCACTGGGGATTGTCGCGAGAAAAGATTCTTTAAAAACGGCAAGAGACCTCTTGAGGTCTTCGAGGTTTCCGGAGTGCGAGTCGGAATATGTATTTGCTATGACATTCGCTTTCCGGAGGTAAGCCGCTATCTCGCTGTGGAAAAAGAAATATCGCTGTTGCTGCATCCTGGCGGATGGCCACGGGACAAAGGCTTCTTTACCTGGCACACCTTCGTCACAACCAGAGCCGTCGAGAATACGATCTACATCATGAGCACGAATTGGGCAGGTTTAAACAATGGAGGAACTGCATTCTGCCCTCCGTTTGTCGATGGCGACGAGGCTTGCCTGAATAAGCTCAAAACCAAACCGGACGTTCTGATTGGCACTGTGAATATGGTGCACCTTGAGAACGTAAGAAAGAAATATCCCTATTTAAAGGACCGCAATCAAGACATGTATGCCGGGTTAGCAAAAAAGCCATGAATTGGGGTATCGACACTGGACAATCCGACCATTAATCCTCATTTAAGGGGTAAAGGAAAGTACAAGGAATATCAAAAATATTCCCCAGTCGCTTTTTTTATATTTTAAACTCTTCAATAGAAGGTATCAAGCTGGTTAAGATTAGCTAACGCTATACACTAATTTAGTAAATTGCATGGCAACGGCTATCAATACACAATGCTAATATAATTCAATCGGTTATAGATTTCATTGGCATATCTAAAATTTATAAACACGAATCTTAACTCATAAGGTGAAACTAAAGATCCCTCCAAGGCCTTCGCCATCACTTTTCGCCCAAATCTTACCCTCATGAAGTTCGACGAGGCTTTTTGTTAAAGACAATCCAAGCCCAGCGCCCTGAAATCGCTTTTCCCTGATATTCAAAACCATCCCAGGGGAGCGGGACTGCAATGAAATTGGCTTTGAGGGAGGATCGATACTGAATGAAATCCGGTGGAGTTAAAAGTTGTATCCAGGCTATTTATGCAACATTGGGCTTCTTTATCCGTATATCGTGCGTAACAAAGCCGCCAAAGATAGCAACATCAGCAGGATTAACACCTTCTGCTTGAACGCGCTCTCATCGCTCTGGGTGAAAAACCGATTCCCGATGAAAATACCCACCAGAAGGGGTGCGCACAATATGCCGGTCAGAATTCCCGTCTGAGATGTCACCAGTCCCTGGGTCAGGCTGACAATCCATGCCAGGCTGTCGGTTCCGAGGAAATAGGCAATTATAGAGGCCCGTGAGACCGTGACGCCCGCTGGGGACGAAAAGTAAAACAGTATGACCGGCGGCCCCCCGATAGCGGCGGCCCCGTTTAAAAAGCCCGAAAACAACCCGGTGGCCACCGTTTCGGGTCGACCGGGCATCTTTTTTAGATGAAACCCCCGCCACAGCAAAAAAACGAATACCATGATTGCAAAGGCGATGCCTGCACGCATAGGTTTCGCAGGAACGTGGGCGAGTAAAAACACGCCGGGCGGGGTGCCGATAAGGACACCCACAGAAAGCCACGACAAGGATCTCCAGTCAATTTGTTTCCATACACGGGGCAGCAGCGAGGCGCTGGCCAAAATTTCCAATAGCAGGACCACGGGTATGACTTCCACGGGTGGCAGAACGAGGGTCAGGCTGGTGGTGGCGATCATCGAAAAACCGAACCCGCTGTATCCACGAATGATGCCGGCGACTAAAACGGCAAGTGTTGAGAATGCAATGATAAATATGTCCATATGAGTACACCAACCTTAATCCGCCAATCGGAGAACCGGCAAAGATGATTCCTACATGAAATCGCC
>JBAVYC010001552.1:0-3038 GCA_049698595.1 Desulfobacterales bacterium
GACGAGACTGCCATGTGCTGCGGTGCGACGATTATGGGTCAGAAAAAAGAAGGAAGCCGGCAGTATTGCACTGAAATTCAAAGGAAAAATATAGAGGATATGAAAAGCGCGGGTGCCCAGATTTGTGTTTTTAATTGTCCTGCTTGTATGCAGACACTCGGCAAACCGGTGGGCAAGACCGGCATCATGCCTTTATTTATGAGTGATCTTTGCCGACTCGCCATCGGCGAAAAAGTTGCTTAATGGGGAGAAAATCATGGGTTCTATTTATAACGCATTAATCGAAATCGTTGGAGAAGACTATGCCTCCAACCGGCAGGAAGAACTGTTTACCTATTCCAAAGATTTAGGGACCTCAGAACCCCAATGGCCGGAATACGTAGTGGCGCCCAAAACAACGGAAGCGGTGCAAAAAATCGTCCGGCTGGCGAACAAAGAGAAAATAGCGATCGTACCCCTGGGCGGTGGAATGACTCTGGCGGGTCTTGCTTTACCTTTAAAAGGCGGCATTACCATTGATATGAAAAGAATGGAAAAAATTATCGAAGTCAACGAGTCTGGCCGCTACATGGTTGTCGAAGCGGGTGTATCCCAGGGAAAGATCACATCTTACCTGCATAAACACCACCCCCATCTAATGCATTCGGAACCCGGGGCCCCACCCGCAGCCACCGTTGGCGGCAACCTCGCCATACATGGCCAGGGGGATTTGGCCCATCCTTACGGGTTTAATTCCGACATGGTCAACGGCCTGGAAGTTATCTTACCCACCGGAGAAATCGCACGCTTTGGGTCCTGTGCGATCGATTCCGGCTGGTACACCATGCATCCGCTGCCGGATCTGGGCCTGTTCCTGGGATGGAACGGTACCACAGGTATTATCACCAAGGTCTCGCTGCGACTGTTTCCCAATAAAAAAATCCGGGAGATGGATCTGTTTGCGGTTGAAAATGAGGCGCTTATTCCTGAAATTCTGTATGAGCTGACGCACGTTGGGTTTTCGGAAGATTTGGTCGCCTTTAGCTCTGAAATCCCGCCGATGATGAACAAACTGCATTCTATCAGCATCGTTATTACCGGCGATTCTGAAGAAGAGATCGAATTCAAACGTCACCTCATTTTCGATGTCAAGCTGGCCAAATACATTCGCAGCGGTGTCGGCGGCATAGCCGCCGTTTCACAGGATAGACAAAGACCGCAGATCAGCAAATCAGCAGATTGGAAAAAAGGCGGTGGTTTTGAGTACGTCGGCGCCATCATGCCGGTTTCAGCCTATCCTGAATGTTACCGCAGAGGTGCTGAAATCTCCGCCCGTCACGATATTCCTTACACCGTTTTGGGAAGAGTGATTGGCAGTTCGCATGGCATGATGTTTTCCTGGTCGTATGCCTTTAATCGCGCCGACCCTGAAACCGTTAGACACGCCCGGGAAGCCCTGCACGAAACCGACGAACAGGTGATGGAACTGAAGGGTACGATCTGGAAACCGGCGGTCTTCGGTCAAAAACTGATGATGGCTAGAATGGATACCAATACGCTTCAATTGATGAAAAAAGTCAAAAATCTTCTCGACCCGAATGGCATCATGAATCCTGGAAATTGGGAGGTTGGCCAATGACATTTATGGAATATAAATATAAAGATAGCATACATCGATGTTTCCGGTGTGGTTACTGCAAATTTCCAACGGATTGGGGTGCCGTCACCAACTGTCCTTCTTATGCCAGATACCGGATGGAGAGTTTCTCCGCCGGAGGACGGCTTTGGCTGATCAGGGCCTGGTTGAACGATGAATTACAATGGTCTGAGCATCTGGCTAAAATCGTTTATTCTTGCGTCTCCTGTAAAAATTGTGTTGAGAAATGTCCCCTCAGTTTTCGTGATGACCTTGTGAACATGGTCATCGCCGCTAAAACTGAAATGGTTGAGATGGGAATGTTGCCAAAACCGGTCAAAAGCTTTTTGCAGAATGTTCAGTTACATGGCAATCCATATGGAATTGTCGCCAAAAAAAGAGCAGACTGGATGGAAGGGCTGGAGATCCAGCCCTATCAGGGGCAGGAGTTCCTTTACTACGTCGGATGTGAAGGCTCCTTTGACAACCGAGCGCAAAGTGCAGCCAGAGCGACCGCCAAGTTACTGCTGAAATCGGGAATATCTTTTGGCGTTCTGGGGGTCAATGAAATCTCTGATG
This sequence comes from Desulfobacterales bacterium, assembly GCA_049698595.1. Classification (GTDB taxonomy): domain Bacteria; phylum Desulfobacterota; class Desulfobacteria; order Desulfobacterales; family JAFDCJ01; genus JAFDCJ01. Next base: position 2,195 of record JBAVYC010001552.1, read on the forward strand.
GCAATGAAGTCGAAATGCTGGGTGAGGACGGATTATTGGAAGATTTGGCAAAAAAGAACATCCGGCAATTTTCGGATTTGGGCGTAAAAAATATCATTGCCTTGTCTCCCCATTCCTATAACGTTTTTAAAAACAGATATCCCGATTTTGAGGGTCGTTTTAACGTTTTTCACTACACCCAGATTCTTAGTGAACTTATCAAAACCGGTAAACTGAGCGCTCCGGATAAATCGGAAATGCGAATCACCTTTCACGATCCGTGTTTTCTCGGGCGCTGGAACCAGGAATACGATGCCCCCAGAAAAGTTTTAAGGGCGCTAAAAGGTATCGACCTGGCTGAAATGGAGCGAAATAAAAAAGGCGCCCTGTGCTGTGGTGGCGGTGCAGGTAATTTTCTCACCGATTTTCTGAGTGGCAGCGATGAAAGCCCGGCGCGGATCCGGGTTAGAGAAGCCCGCGATGTCAAGGCCGATATCCTGGCAGTGGCCTGTCCCAACTGTCTAACGATGCTCGACGATGCCGCAAAAGTTGAAGGATTGGAAGATGAAATCAAGGTTTTGGATATCTCTGAAATATTCTCTCAAGCTTGAGCCCTATTGTGGGCTTGAATTTTATAATTCTCGAAATGTTTCGTGATAAAGTTCAGGCTTGGGGTGAAACTATGTTTGCTATACCGTTGAATTTTATTTAGCTATTTTATTCTCACCCACTTTATTGAAGACCGTTAAATTGCTTTGGCGACTTTGTTTTGCTGATGCTTATCATCGGCCTGTCAACAACCCTTAATTGAATTTGAAAAGGAGGCAAACATGAGATTCAAACGATCATGGATTATGGCTGTTAT
>JBAVYC010001553.1:0-11991 GCA_049698595.1 Desulfobacterales bacterium
TCCGAGGCGTAGGCTCTACGAGCCGGCGGCCATCGTTCTATGTGGCTCGCAACAGAATATGGTCACAAAATTAAAAATAATACCAATGCGTTGTAGAAATTTCGAGATGCTATGAATTCCGGTGAAATCATCCAAAAAGCAATTGAAGTTCTGAAAATAGAAGCAGACGGCATCACAAATCTGGCCCGCCGGATTGATGAAAATTTTTCCGAGATGGTGGAGCTGATTTGCGATTCCAGCGGTCGACTCATCATCGGCGGTATTGGCAAGTCAGGAATTGTGGGCCGCAAGATCGTTGCCACTCTGAACAGTACCGGGACCCGATCCTTGTTTCTGCACCCGGTTGAAGCGATGCACGGTGATCTGGGACAGGTGTCGGCGGGCGATATCTTCATTGCATTATCTAAAAGTGGGGAAACCGATGAGTTGAATATTCTGTTGCCGAGCATCCGCCGGATCGGCTGCAAAATTATTGCTTTTACCGGCAACAAAAATTCAACTCTGGCAAATCACAGTGACATTGTCATCGATGTTGGTGTAAAGTACGAGGCCTGTCCTCTGGGACTGGCGCCCACGGCCAGCACCACTGCGCTTTTGGCCATGGGGGATGCCCTTGCTGTAGTGCTGCTGGAAAAGAAAAATTTTAAACCGAGCGATTTTGAAATGTTTCATCCCGGCGGAGATCTTGGCCAGCGGCTTTCCGGCAAAATAGGGGATCTTGTTCCCAGCGGGAAATCACTCCCCCGGGTAGCCGATGGGACCATGATGGCGGAAGCCGTCAAGGAAATCGAGCGTGGTGGATTGGGTACGACCCTGGTGTTGACCCCACAAAACAAACTAAGCGGAATTATTACCGACGGAGACGTCCGGCGTATGGTGGCATCCGGCAAAAAAATCTCCGAACTTAGGGTAGAAGATATCATGACCAAAAATCCACGCGCCCTGCAGGCGGATTCTCCCGCTTACGAAGCCTTGAACATGATGGAACAACACCAAATCACCGTGATTCCCATCACCAATTCCGCAGGGGAGGTTCAAGGAATTTTACATCTGCACGACATATTGGGCAAAGGTGAGTTTAAATTCAACGGGACTTAAACCGAAAATAATTTTCGATAGGTAACGAATCCCTGCTATGATTCGAATTTGCGATGAGAACCGACAACCTCCGAACCCTGAACCTTTGAACCCGTGAACGGCTACAATATTCAATTGTCTGTGAGGCCCTTATGAATACCGATTCGATTATGACGGAAATATCCACCCTGGGTGAGGCAAAAATTCTCACTCCGGTTCAGAAAAGAACAGATGGAACTGAAGACATCAGTTTTGTTTCAGACGAAAATCGGGTCATCATCGAAGTGGATGCCCAGCGGGTCAGCCAAATGGTCAAGAAATCACTACCCATGCCAAGTTTTGAACTGGCCGGCCCCAGACGACATATCTTTTTTGATCCGAGCAAATTAAAATGCGCCCTGGTGACATGTGGTGGATTATGCCCGGGCCTTAATGACATCATTAGGTCAATAGTACTGGAGTTGCACTACGCCTATGGGGTCAGCAACATTTTCGGAATTCGTTACGGACTTCAGGGATTTATTGCCGGTTACGGTCATGACCTGATCAATCTTACGTGTGACTATGTCGTCAACATTCATGATCGGGGTGGAACCGTCCTCGGTTCCAGCAGAGGTCCCCAGGATATCGATGAAATTGTCGACAGCATGGAAAGGATGAACATCGGTCTGCTCTTTATGATCGGAGGTGACGGAACTCTGACGGCTGCAAGCCGGATTACCGATAGAATAGCCGCAAGAGGGTTGAAAATCGGGGTGGTCGGGGTTCCCAAAACCATCGACAACGATATCTACATGGTATCCCGCTCGTTTGGTTTTGACACGGCTGTCGACGTAGCGACAAGTGCCATCATCAGCGCCAGTAATGAAGCTGAGGGCTACCCCAACGGCATCGGCCTGATAAAGCTAATGGGACGGCATTCCGGATTTATCGCCGCAACGGCGGTTCTCGCCCAGCAGGATGTCAACTTTGTGCTCATTCCCGAAATAGATTTCGACCTTGAAGGGCCCAACGGTCTGTTAAGCGCGCTTGAAAAACGCCTGGCCGATCGGAAACACGCCGTGATTGTGGTGGCCGAAGGTGCAGGTCAGAAATTTTTTGAAAGTAAAAAAAACGAACGGGATGCTTCAGGGAACATCAAACTCAAAGATATCGGAATATACCTCAAAGAAGCCATAGGTGCCTATTTCGCAGGCAAAGGTATCGATGTCTCAATAAAATATATCGATCCGAGCTACATGATCAGGAGTCTTCCGGCCAATGCCAATGATCGCGTATTTTGCAACTTTTTAGGTCGCAACAGCGTTCATGCCGGACTGAGCGGCAGAACGGACGTGTTGATCGGGCACTGGAACAACCAATTTGTCCATGTCCCCATGAAATTGATCGCCGACAAAAGAAAAAAAGTGAATCCAAGGGGCAGTTTGTGGCGCAGCACCCTTGAAGCCACCGGGCAGGGTTCATTAAAAAATAACTGACTTTGTGTTTTAGGCCGAGCAGGGGTTTTTAACAACACATTGTAAGAAGCTATCGAAATATCATTTCAATTCCACAAATTTTTTGCCCTTAATCCTCAATAGGTGCATCTTTTTCAGCACATCACCGTTTTCATCAAACCTGGTAATCCCGGTTACCCCCGGGAAATTATCCAAATACAACAGGTCATCTCTTATTTCAGTCCGGTATCGAATATGCGAGCGACTGACCACATCAAATAGTATCATCGCCGAATCATACACGACCGCGGCGACAAAGTCCGGTGTCTCCTGATATGTTTCCTCGAAGACCTTCGCAAATTTCTGAACCACCGGGGAATTACTCTGGGCATAAAATCCATCCGGCATTACAGCACCCTGGACGTATTGATCGGCTATTTTTATCAAAGAATCGGAGTGCCACAAATTGGTGCCCAGAAGATAGACATCTCTGACATCAAAATAGGCCAATTGCGGAACGATCTGTCCCACTTTGCCAGGTGAGTCCGGGATGAAAACAGCATCAAAATCCACAATGGGCACAGGTTCTTCTTCCTCATCTTGGGCCTCTTCGTCGCCAACTTCCGGGGCTGGGTCCTCAGACTCCCCTGAAGTAGCATCCTCTTTGGAAGCGATATCCGGATCGTTTTCCGGTTTAAGGTCTTCAGGTATCTCATAATAGATCCCAACGAGTTTTTTTATAGGATCCATAAAATCGGTTTGATTGGGCTTGTAGGATTGAACGCCAACGACTGAGCCGCCTAATTCCAAAAGCTCGTCCCAGAAAAGATTCATATATGTCAGGCCGTAGGTTTCTTCGGGGTAAAGAATCGCAAAGCGGCTCAACCCCAAGGATTGGACAGTGAACGAGGCGATAGCCTGCACCTGCATTTTGGGAGTAATAAAATTTCTGAAAACCTTATCACCGATTTCAGCAATATTGTCTTTCTGGGTGAAGGTAATTATAGGGATCCCCATTTGCTGGGCTTCGCGGCCGGCGATTTCCGATGTAACAATGGGACCGAGAATGGCAGCCACCTGCTCGTGGTATAGTTCTTCCAGCGCCATCATGGTTTTATCCGGGTCGGCTCCAGTATCTTTGACAATAATATTGATCGGCGGGCTGTCGCTTCGGGAGCTGAATTGAGCCAGGGCCAGCTCGATGCCTTTCAGGGCACGATTCCCGAACACCTCATAGGGACCGCTAAGCGGCAGCAAGCAACCAACAGTGTAACGGTTGAAAACAGCATTTTTTTTAATTTCCTCGATCAGGCTTTCAACCAGGATTCGATTGTCATGTCCAGGATACCTATCAAGAAACTCGGATAGGATCGTCAACGCATCGTCATATTGCTCTTCCATTGCATAATTTAAGCCCAACTGAAACATCAGAAAATCCATGGGCAGATTTTCATCCGGGTGATTAACAAGAATGGCAATGTCCGCCGATTCCAGCCGCGCAATGGCTTCCTGGAGCTTGACGGTGACGGCATCATGCTCGGTTGCGGTCGCATACTCACGCGCACGCGCATAATAATCGATCGCATCGATGGGCGAACCCATGGCCATATAAGTATCTCCGAGAAGCGTGTGGATTCTGGAAATGTGTGCCCTTGAGTCAATACGCTGCAAAATATCGGGCGCAAGTTCGATCACATCCTGATAACGTCCTTCCTGAAAATAGGTAAACAATCCTTCAACCAGAGCATCCGGTACCAACGAACTGGAGGGATATTCAGATCCGATTTTCCTGTAAGCAGCACGGGCATTATCATAATCACCGGATAAAGCATGAATAATTCCGATTTTCATCAGCGCGGCTGCCGCCAACGGTTTATCCGCATACCGGCTGAAATACTCATCATATAGCACGGCGGCTTGATCATAGGCCCGGGCATCAAATAATTTTTCAGCCTTTGAAAACAGTTCATCACCCCTTTCAGACGGAAAAGTATCGGGGCTTACACTCGGTTTGGCTGCACAAGCTGCTAATAAAATAGCAACACATAGACTGATAAAAATATGCTTTAGTTTCATAGTACGATGCTTTGCCAAAAACTGCCCGCGGAAGGAGTGCCCTCCCGCAGTGCAGGCATTGTTGTAAAGGTCCTACCCTGTGGGATTAATCCGAAGTTGAGTGAATTTTAGGAAAAAGTTATTTCGGAGACGCATTTATTCTTGCCTCAGGTGAAAATGCAGGCAAGTTCGTTGCAACTCGAGTTAAAAATCACTCAATTCAGGTTAAATTCAGTTTACCAGTTTACACAACATTTTAGGATTGTCAAACAATTGTTGTCCCGCCAAGATACCATTTTTGAACACAACTCAAGTGAGAGAAATAATCATAATCATTGGCAAAACGGAATTACTCCGGTTTGGTTACAAAAAGGATAGTCCTGAATGCTTAAATTAAACTCAACTTTTTAACGGATTGGGCGATAATTGGTATGTACGGAATCCGGTTGCCAATTTTGCCTAAATTTACCTAAAGGAGGGTTATCCTGTGAAATTTATAAAATTCATTTTATGTCTCAGCATTATCCTGATTGCTTATCCGGCGGCGTCCGAAATATATAAGTACGTGGATGAAAATGGAGATATCCATTTCACGGATGATTTCAGCAAGGTACCCGTTGAGCAGAGGTCCGCTATAAACGCCGGCCTTGAATATGAAAACGACACCGATGCCGAGCAGGTCGCCGAAACGGAAGTGTCGGGCGGAACGTATGAGGGTGTCACGGATGATTCAGCGGAAGAATTTACAGATGATTCTGAATATCAGGATGAAGTGTATGATTCAGCCGACACGGCAGATGAAGAGCAAATCGCTGCAATTGGAGAGGACCCGGAGAACGAGACGGATTTAATGGCGTCTTCTTCTGATGATGCCGAACCCGAAAACGATTTGGATGCACTTCGTAGCCAGCTGGAAGTAATGAAAAAAGAAATCGACGGGGAGTATCAGGACCTGGTCAAGGAGAAAGAACAGCTTGCCAAGGAAAAAAAATCTCTTAAGGGCCAGGAAGACATCACAAAACATAACAAAAAAGTTAAACACCTGGATAAAAAGATAGAGACGTATGCAAAGAAAGGAAAATTATATGAGACCCGCGTAGAAGCATACAATGAATGGGTCAGACAGGAAAACACGAAATTAAAGAAAAAGACGGAAACTCCATAGGGAGCCGGCTTAATTTAAAACCGTCCCACAAGAAAGGCTCCGTCGGAAATTTCCGGCGGAGCATTAAATCCCCCAGCCCGGCATCCGGCAACGATTAGAGCAGCTCCAGCATCCATTTCGCGGTTTCGGGTATCTTTATCCTTGACATTCCACTCCGATCCCCTATTTTTATTCTGTTTTCTTCCTCATTATTATAATTCTGAATCAACGCTATGCAGACAGGTACTGAGCCACAATTTATCAAAATAGCCGTCCTGGAAAATGCCATCGAAGCCCAACTGATCGGCTCGATCCTGGGTCAAAGGGATATTCCCCACCGGCTTCGATCCTATCATGATACCGCATATGATGGGTTATTCCAGCTTCAGAAGGGGTGGGGAAAATTGTATGCCCCACAATCGTACAAACAGGAAATACTCCAGGTGATCGCCGATGTGCGGTCAAATAACCTTTTTAGTGAAAACCATAACTCGAAATAATTTAAAAAAACAAGGAGGTAACCTCATGGCTGAAACAGAAAGCGGCACTGCAGCAGAATTTGAAAAGGCTTTGCAGACCGGACGTCCACCGAATGTGGTCAGATGCTTTCCAAATTCCAGGGCTTTGATAGTGAGCGGAAAATTCATTGACAGAGCCATGCTTCGCAAAGGAGGCGCCATTGCGATGGCGGCCAACGGCAGAAACAGTTTCGTCATCCGCGGCGCTTTAAAGGCCGCCCAGAGAGCCAATGCAGCGATTATCATTGAAATTGCCAAGTCCGAGGGGGGCGCCAATGCCTATTGCGCCGTCAATTATTGGAACATCGCCAGAATCGTCGATGCGACCTGTAATGAACTGGGAATCACCATTCCGGTGGCGATCCACGCCGATCACTACGGTTTGAAAAGCGACCAGGATGTTGAAGCCGCCAAAACTGAAATACCAACTCTGTTTGAAGCCGGGATAACCTCCATCGCCATTGACGCTTCTCATATGCCGGATGATAAAAACCTGCTGGCCAACCTGGAACTGTACCCGTTTGTTCCGGAATGGGCCGGGCTTGAAACCGAAATCGGTGAAATCAAGGGAAAAGAAGGTTTGTCAACCGTTGAAGAAGCATTGTTTCTCATCCAGGGGTTAAATGCCCATGACATCTTCCCGGACTGGATTGCCTTAAACAACGGAACAACTCATGGCATTGAGGCCAGCGGCAAAGGTATTCAGGTGGACCTGACAACCAGTATTCATGATGCCCTGGAAAAATACAGGGTTTCCGGGGCTCAGCACGGCACGTCGGGCAACAGCTCGGACCGTTTGCGGGAAATTGCATCGCAAACCAGAACCACCAAGGCAAACGTCGCCACAGCCCTTCAAATGGTTTCATGGGGCCTTGAAGTCAACGATTATGGCAACGCGAAATTAGACGACCAGGGCAATTTCTTTAAAGTCCGCGATCAAGGTATGACAGAGGCAATGTGGTCGGAACTGGTTGCCTATGCCCAAAATCAAGGTTGGAAGGGCGGAAACTATAAAAAGCTCAATTTACCTTTTGAAAACAAATTACTTGGCCAGTCCGCTGAGATAAAAAACCGCATGGTTAAAAGAGTTGAAGAATTCATATATAACATGCTCGTCAATGTCCTCAACGCTGAAAACACGGCGCCTCTGACCGTGGCGGCCATTCTTGAAGCCGGATCTTATGACGCCGGCCCTAAGGGAGAACGGATCGAAGACCCCGCGCAGTGGACACCTGAAGAAATCATTAAACGAGGGGCTTCCATCAGCAGCGACAAAGGACCGGAAGGGGACTTTGAGGATTAACTGCAAACGGGATGATAAAATTTTTCCACAGCATGTTGATTTAGGCCCTTTGGGCTCATTTTATAGCAACCTGTTGTCAAAAAATGAAGTTTTCCAGTATCAGGCGCCTGGTTGTGAGAGTGGCTTTCCAGCCACGAAAGAAAGTCGCGCTATATTCGGCTATCGTTTCATCGCGGCTGGAAAGCCGCTCCCGCAGGGATAACACCAAGCTTTAAGCGAATGATATTGGACTGAAAAGTGATACACGCGAGTAATATTTTGATTAAACTAGCCACTTTTCAAGCAGAGGCTGGCCTGAAACTCCTGGCCAGCCCAAACTTTGTATGATTTTGGCAGACAAGCTAATATTGGGATTTTCTATAGTGAACAGGAAGAAGCCGTCATATCACACACACCGAGGCGTAGGCTACGAGCCGGAGGCCAGGACGGGCTGAAAATTTCATTTCTCCCTGCCCTATATATTTTACTCAACACGCCACTGCACCAACGCTCGACCCGTATGTTCTGATCGAAACTTTATAACATTAAAGCCCTTCCCCCGTATGTGGCCGTCTGATTACACCCATATTTTTTTTATAATAATTTCATGATATTATAAAATATTCAAACCATCTATTTCCCATTTTTACCATTTTTTACCTAAAGTCGGGTTCCGATACTGCCGATATGTAAGTCAGCAAGTCAGGAGGATAAAAAATGTTTGTCCCAAGTTATCAAATGCACAATGTTTTAAACGTTTATACCAAGAAACTTAGGCAGAAAATAAATACAAAAGATCAAAATCCAACTGAAAAGCCACCCGCTGATCGGGCTAAATTGACTGCGGAGAGGAAACGACGGGCAACCATCGAAAAAGTTTCAAAAGAAATCTATGAAAAAATTATCCGCTTCGGTTCCCAGGCCGATTCGTCCCAGCCAAAGTCAGAGCAAATAAAAGGGAAGGTGAATAGAGAGGTCGCATCGGCCAAAACAAACAAAACAGGCTTTGTATTTAACGTCATCGATACCATCGATAAAAAAACAACCAATACGGTTTCGGTGGAAGATTCAAGTTTTTTAATCCAACGCCTTGAGCAGTTATCAAAAGATACGATGGAAATAAATAAACGGAATACCGGATTTGAGGATAGCGGGGAAATCGATAATCCGACACCATGAATACTTCGGGTGCCGGAATCCTTAAGTCTTGGCGTTGGCAATGAATAAGAGGTAATGAAAAAGGGAGATACTATGATTAACGCAATTGGCGAAGCCACAATACAACAATTTGTGCGGACAAGTTACAATGCGGAAACCTATGATAAAGATCTGGCGGTCCTGAAGACGGATAAGGTCAGAGAGCAGCGTCCGGTCGAAAAAGGCGACGACGGCAAAAAGCCTGAAATGAACTTGCAATCTCAGGCCAATTTAAAATCTCGCAACAAGTTTGTAGACGGTCAATTGATTGTTGAAAAATACGACGAGGACGGCAATTTGGTTAAAAAAAATCCGCCGGGATATCTCCCCATTGGCGAAAGGGTCTAAGGGGATACATACCCGCCCTAATTAATTCTCCACTGACGGATCCGGGTTGGGAATTCGGATTAAATATATGGGCAAGGATTACGGCGATTTTCGGTTCATCTTTCCGGCAGGTCAACGGTTACGCACTTTGTGCGGGCCGTCTTAGATAGGACGTCAAAGATGGGCCGAAAAACAAGGCAATCGTTATTGTTATTCAATCCAAGTTACTTAACAATCTATGCGTTCAGCTTTATTATTTAACAGTTTTCCTACTGAACGATTTTTTTAACTTTCTCCCAGATCAGCGCTTTATCACTCCCTGACATGTTTTCAAATATCCGTTCGCTCTTAGAGACCATAATTTCCATCTTTCTAAACAGCAGCTCAAATCTTTTATTAGACCCTGCCAGCGCGGTTTCGGGGTGAATTTTGGCCAGCCGGGCAATGTTGACCAGGATAAACAGGAGATCGCCAAAAGTTTGTGACAAATGTGCGTTATTCTGAATATTCAATATTGTTTTTAATTCACCCAGTTTCTGTTTCACATTCTCTAAGTCTTTATCAACTTCCGCCCAGTCAAATCCGCTATTGGCAGCGCGTTCCGACATACGATAGGCTCGAATTAAGGCCGGAAGCTGTACTGGTATAGAATCGAGAGTGGACTGCTGTGGTGTGGATTTTTTCTCACTTAATTTAATTTTGTGCCAGTTTTCAACAACCTCTTCGCTTGTGTTTACATTTCCTTCACCAAATACATGGGGATGGCGTCGAGTCATTTTTTCGGTAATCGTCTGAGCGACATCAGACAGGTCAAATTCTCCGCCTTCCTGGAACATCCTGGCTATAAAAACAATATGAAATAAAACGTCTCCAAGTTCTTCACGGATTTGTTCAGGGTGTCCGGCGTGAATTGCATCAGCCAGTTCAAAAACCTCTTCAATAAGATAGACGCTCACATCGCGCGGCGTCTGTTTTTTATCCCATGGGCATCCATGTTTGCCCCTCAAGGTTTTAACCAATCGAATTAATTCATCCAGGAAAGAATGGGTTTGATCTAATTCGGAATTTTCCACGTTTTTTTAAGTTCTCCCAATTTGGCCATAAAGTCCTGCTTCATTTCCTTGGAAACCACTTTCACCATTTTTTCCGATACCCAAGATACGTGCGGGGCCAGCATGGAGTTTTTAAGAAAAGCAGATCCTTTGGGAAGGAAGGCGGTGAGGGTGATGAAGAGAACGGAAGCGATCAAAACACCTTTAATAAGGCCAAAGCCAACCCCGCCCATGCGGTCGACCCAGCCTAAAAAAGCAATGTTCAACAGATATTTAATAATGATGCCCAAAATACCGACAATAATCAGCACAGTACAAAATATGATCAAAAAACTCAATATGTTAAGATAGGCAGGCTCTTTTATCAAACCCGATAGGAGTTTGGCCAGCATAGCATAATACGTAAAGGCTGCATAAAACCCGCCCAGAACACCGATGATGGATGACACCTCTTTGACCAGTCCCCTGAAAACACCTCTCACCAGGCAATAGCCCAGGATCACAATAATTATAATATCAAACGGATTCATTTAAAAAATAATGCCAAGCCAGAGATTAAAAAAACAGGTACTTGCTAATCGGCTGAAGTAACAAAGCATGGTTGTCGAGTCAAGGCATTTTTCTTTTTTGATGCTAAATACAATTTGGCATTTGCAATCTTTCAAACAGATATGATAGAAATATTGCTTATCAGTTTTGCCATAATGGCAAAATATAATTCCATAGACCTGTGCGCATTCATATAAAATGGCAGAAAATTCCAAAAGCAAACAAACCAGTCTTGACTTCGCTGATATAGTTCTGGCGCAACAACTTTTTGGTGAACACAACAATCACCTGCTAAGAGTTGCCAAAGCTACGGAGGTCACCATCAATGCCAGAGGCAACACCGTATTTATCGACGGAGACCAGATTGCAGCTGCTCTGGCCGGCAACATCCTTAAACAGCTTTACGGTCTGTTAAAGGAAGGATACCCCATTCATACCAATGACATCGACTATGCAGTGAGGATCTTAAGCGCTGATGATCGCGCAAATTTAAAGAAAATTTTTCTAGACAAGGTATACATTACATCGAAAAAAAGTGCCGTAACGCCCAAAAGCCAGGCCCAAAAAGCATATATTGACGCCATCCGAAACAATGATATCGCTTTTGGTATTGGTCCGGCCGGAACTGGAAAAACTTACCTGGCGATGGCGATGGCGGTCTCTGCATTATCGAAGGGAATCGTAAGCCGAATTATTTTAACCCGGCCGGCGGTGGAAGCAGGAGAATCCCTCGGATTCTTGCCGGGTGATCTGGCTGAAAAAGTCGACCCTTATTTGAGGCCGCTTTACGATGCGCTTCACGATATGATGCGGTTTGAAAAAGTCGCGATGTTAATGCAAAAAGGAGTTATTGAAGTTGCACCGATTGCATTTATGCGCGGACGCACGCTAAATGATTCTTTTATCATACTCGATGAAGCCCAAAACACGACCACCGAACAAATGAAGATGTTTCTGACCCGGATCGGTTTCAACTCCAAAGCAGTCATCACCGGTGACATCACCCAGATTGATTTACCGGCCGAAAAAGCTTCTGGGCTTGTCGAAACGAAGAATATCTTGCAAGGGATTGAAGGAATTAAATTCGTTTTCTTCACGAAGAGGGATGTTGTCAGGCATAAACTGGTTCAGGAAATCATCCGAGCCTATGAAGAGCTTGAAGCTGACAGGCAAAAAGCGAAGTCCGATGGATAAATAGCATCGGTCGAGGTAAAATTCACACAAGCAAAATATTCGCACTATTGCGGGAACATATTGCATTTAAAGAACATGGGCAAAGAGAAAAATAAAGAACCCGGTAGTAAATTCCATGACCACGACCGACGCTTTCGCTGGGGTATCTTATGTACTGTGG
>JBAVYC010001554.1:0-4748 GCA_049698595.1 Desulfobacterales bacterium
GCAGGAAGATAACCCCTATTTTCCACGTATTTCCATCAGTTTTTCCAGTTCCCCCTCCAGCATGCTCTAGGTGTATTCTTCGGAAGGAAACTCACCGGCACGGACGTCTGCAACATATGCCTCGAATGCCTTGGACATCTCACTGCCGATTTGGGCGTACTTTTTGACGAACTTAGGGGTGAATGCCTGGAAGATGCCCAGCATATCCGAGACAATCATCAATTGTCCGTCGCAGTCACCCGCCCCGATGCTGTATACCGGGATTGGCAGTTCATCTGTAATGATTTTAGTCACCTCGGGGGGTACGGCTTCCACTAACAAGGCAAATGCACCTGCCTCGCAAACCGCCCGGGCATCTTCGAGGGTGGCCATGGCATCGTCGGCCGTTCGCCCCTGGGCTTTGAATCCGCCCAGTGAACTGCTGGACTGCGGGGTGAGGCCAATATGGCCGATCAACAGCATTCCAGCGTCGGTGACCCCTTTGATCACCTCGGTGATTTTTGTACCACCCTCGAGTTTTACGCAGTCCACGCCTGCCTCTTTGAAGTACCTGGCTGCGTTTTTAACCGCATCCTGCCACCCGCACTGATAGCTGCCGAAAGGCATATCACCGATGACAAATGTATTGGGTGCGCCTCGTCGCACCGCCTCGGTGTGCCGAATCGACTGATCCATGGTCACCGGGACCGTACCGTCATACCCATAGACGCACATTCCCAGGCTGTCTCCCACCAGGAGCATATCCATACCCGCCTGCTCGGCTAGCTGTGCGGTGATAAAATCGTAGGCTGTTACCCATACCGCCCTTTTCCCATCAGCTTTCATTTTCTGCAGATCAAAACGGCTAAGCTTTTTTTTCATGACTTTCCCTCCATATTTATGTGCTCTCCAAGTTTATGTGCTGACAAGTGAACGAATTTCTATCCGGCATCACTCGAGTACCGAACCACTGATAGCCGGCCCCACCATGCGCCGGTAACGATCTAAGAGAGAGCCTTTCTCAAGCTCAAGGTTCGAAGGTCGTTGCCCATTGTTTTCGCGTCGCGTCAACTCCTCGTTGCTCACATCCAGGGTTAATTTTCCGGCCGGGATATCGATAAGAATCCGGTCCCCCTCTTCAATCAGTGCAATCGGGCCGCCGAGATATGCCTCTGGCGTGATATGGCCGATGCATGCCCCTTGCGTCGCGCCTGAAAAACGGCCATCGGTGATGAGTGCTACGCTACTGCCCAGGCCCATCCCGATGATAGCCGATGTCGGCATTAACTGCTCCCGCATTCCGGGCCCGCCTTTGGGACCTTCGTAACGGATAACAACCACATCGCCGGGAATTATGCTGCCACCGAATATGGCCTCCAGTGCTGTTTCTTCCTGGTCAAAGACCCTGGCCGGCCCCTCGTGGACTAACATCTCCGGAACCACAGCCGCAGATTTGACCACCGCCCCATCCGGCGCCAGGTTGCCGTATAGAACCTTAATGCCGCCCCTTTTGCTAATGGGATTCTCTACCCGATGGATCACTTCGGTATTTCTTATTTCGCGGCCCTTTACGTTTTCGGATATGGTGTTCCCCGTCACCGTCAGGCAGTCCTGGTGGATCAAACCGTGCCGGTGCAACTCCTGCATCAAGGCGGCCAGTCCGCCGGCATCGTACATGTCCCTGGGGAAAAACCGACCGGCGGGCTTTAACAGGGTCAGGTGCGGGATGCGCTCAGCCATTTTGTTGAAGGTATCGAGAGATAATTCAATACCGACTTCTCTGGCGATGGCCGGCAGGTGTATGGTGGTATTGGTGGAGCCGCTGATGGCCATATCCACCGCGATGGCGTTTTCGAAAGCTTCCAGCGTCATGATGTCGCGGGGGCATATGTTGCGATCATGAAGCTCCATGATCTGCCGCCCGGCCTGTCGCGCCAGGGCGACGCGTTTACCCCAAGTGGCCGGAATAAGGGCGCCATCTGTCAGGGTCATGCCGAGTGCTTCTGTCAGCATGTTCATGCAGTTGGCCGTCCCCATGAGAGAACAAGCTCCCGGTCCGACATTGGCCGTCTGCTCGAACTCGGACAGATCATCTATGCTCATCTTGTCACGTTCCACCTGGCCCTCAGCTTCCATCAGATCGTTATAGCAGGCCGGAGAGCCCTTAAAACACCCCGTATCCATGGGGCCTCCGGTAACGATAAGCGCTGGGATATTTAACCTCCCCGCTGCCATCAGCATGCCGGGAGTGACCTTGTCACAGTTGGAAATCATGACGATGGCGTCAAATGCGTGCGCAGTTGCCATTAAATAGGTGGCGTCGGCAATTAATTCCCGGCTGATCATCGGCATCCGCATACCCTCATGGCCTGTGGCGATGCCATCGCAGACGGCTATGCACGGGAATTCCAAGGGTGTGCCGCCGGCCTCGGCGATACCCAATTTGATTGCCTGGGCCAGGGTGTTAAGATGCACATGGCCGGGCATCAATTCGTTGAAAGAATTGACGACCGCAACCAGCGGTTTTTCCAAATGACGAGGTTGCCAGCCCATTGCGTAAAAAAGTGATCGGTGGGTGGCCCGGTCCACCCCTTTGGTGATGATTGAACTTCTCAAGGGGCCCCGAGATTTTTGGTTTGCTTGGCTCATGTTATCGACCTTATTAGTGAGGATAAAGTTCTAGGATCTCATCTCCGCCGGTAAAACAGTGATCCGGTTGCGGGTAGCTGCCATCTCTTACTGATCGGGTGAAAGTGGAAAAGCCGTCAATAATTTCGGGCGCCAGGTTTTTATACTGCTCAACAAACTTGGGAACGAATTTTTCGAAGAGACCCAGAATGTCGTAGGCATTTAGATTATGTCCGTTCACGTGCGGTCCGGCTCCGACACCGATGGAAACGGCATCCACAGACTCTGTAATGACCTTGGCAACGCCCGAGGGGATACATTCCAGGACCATGGCAAACACACCGGCCTGGTCCAAAGCTTTGGCGTCTTCTATGAGTTGTTTGGCCTCTTGCGGTGTTTTGCCTTGAACTTTAAAACCGCCCAAGGCCGATGCGCTCTGTGGCGTCAGCCCGATGTGTCCGATAACCGGTATGCCGGCAGCAACGATTTTCTCGACATAAGGCGCAAAATATGCGCCGCCTTCCATTTTGATGCAATCGACCCCCGCCTCCTTGATGATCCGGCCTGCCGAAGCCACCGCCTGTTCAGGGCTGACCTGATAGCTCATGTAGGGCATATCGCCCACCACCAGGGTATTCGGGGCACCGCGCCTGACTGCTTTGGCGTGATAGATGATCTCCTCCAGGGTGACCGGGTTTGTATGCTCCAAACCCTGAACGACCATGCCTAAGGAATCACCCACTAAAATCAGTTCCGCCGGCGAACGATCCACCAGTCGTGCAAATGGAAAGTCGTAAACGGTAATCATCGTGACGCGATCGCCGGTTTCCTTTTTTGAGCGAAACGACGGGATCGTCGGCTTTTGTTTCGTTGTTTGAGGCATTGTATTTTCCCCCTATTAAGTATTTGGTGCTGAAATATTTATTCAATCAACCCGGGTGGTACATTAAATTCATATAGACTAAACTCATATTGTGACATGATCTTATACTCATTATACAAGTTTGTCAAGAGTTTTTTTGATTTTTTTTTAAAATTCCCTGTTTAGCAAATATAAATAATCTAACCTATTTAAATTATGGTATATTTAGTTTTACTGTCTGGATTTACCAACAAGGTGTTGCTTTTGAGGGACGGTACTCTTCAAACATTGAGCATGAATAAAAGAGACCGAGCCAGCCAGATTTTCTAATCATCTTTATTGCCTATTTTCAGCATCTTTGTGAGGACTTCATGTAGAGAATCATCGGTCAGCACCTTTTTCCAGTCTTCCTTTATAATCCTGGCTTTACCGTAGTCAATCGCAGCCATCGCTGCATCCGAGGCCGGATTTGATTCAAGCAAAAAAATTGCGAGCCCAATTCTAATATGACCCAGCAGAAAGGACATGGCGACGTCTTTGGGGATGCCTCGTTTGTCCGTTTCTTCCACGAGTTCCTTGAACATCGAAACCAGAGACAGACCGCACACCTCGACGATCGAGGGTTCTAAAAAAGCCATCTGCTCAAGGGTGATTTCAAACACCTGATCCACTGGGGCAAACATTTCTCTTACAATGTTACAGGCCATTTTATACTTATCGCGGGAGCCTTTCCAATGAGTAGAAACGATGTCTTGCAGACCGGATATGCCGCCAAAGTGGTCGTTATGGCCCTCAGGCGTCGGTTGATCTTTAAAAAAAGCCGGATGGCAGGGATGGACGACCGTGTAGTGCAGGTCCTCCCGTATGCATACCTGATTCATATACGCGGCGGCAGGATCCAGCAGAATGACTGTCGCGTCCGGTTTCAAATTTGGAACAACTTCCGTTGAAATTTTATTTATGAGGATGTCCGGGACAGCTAAAATAATAAAATCTACCTGACCGGTGGCTTTCCCCGGGGCAGATACTTTCATGCCGCTTTCCTCTAGTCGTTTCATGCCGGCCTCAGCGTTTTCGATGTAAAAAATTTCATTTGGAAGTTTTTTCAAGTTTGCGCCTATTCGCATTCCCATTTTGCCACCGGCGCCCAGGATACCAATCTTGATTTCATTGGGTATGAACATTTCTAAGCCTCCATTCTTTTAGGTTTTTAACAAATTAAACAAATTCAATTTTGTTGGCCGTCATATTATGGAACAGTCGTGATATCAAATTATCC
>JBAVYC010001555.1:0-2028 GCA_049698595.1 Desulfobacterales bacterium
GTATGCATCAAGATGACAGTAATAAAAAGATGATCTATCCACCAACCGCCTTTTGGAAGCCCTCTGCTCAAACAGCCTTGTTATACATTTTTCCTACTATCTCTCTCATTAAAAATAGAGTCACAAACCGCACTAAACTCCGGTTGCCATGGGTGGGGCATTGATTCCTCTGTTTTAGCTTTATTTTTTCTAGCAACAATACGTACAAAACCTATATATTGCCCAGCATCTTTTAAAAGCGTTTCTTCAACTGATGGAAAAATATTGAATCCCGCAAGATCCAAAGCTTTCTCCTGTTTTGCCCAGTGTTTATAGCCATCTTCCAAGGTGTCATTGGTTTCTACTTCCACTAGAGTTGTCTTCATCCAATGACTTAACCACCAGTCCTTCGTGTGGAAAGTAAAGCAGTCAGGTTTCCAGAAAACATTGCCGTTTTTCTGAGGTTTAAGCAGATGCTTGGGAATTTTAAAATTGTCAAAGTCCTGCATCAAACCCGGTAAAGCCGCAGCTATGATCCCTCCTGGTTTAAGAAAGCTTGTGATGTAAGACAGATATAGATCGTCAGTTCCGAAATAGCCATAGGAATCCACTGCAACGATTACATCGAAAAAGTTTTTGGCAAAGGGCACGGCATGAGCCTCAGCTTTTATTGGAATAATTTTATCTTCCAAACCAAATTCAACAATGCGCTTCTGGTTCTCACTTACATCTATCCAAAGGTCTGTTGCATATACCGTAGCTCCAAATTCTTTAGCCAAAAAAATAGAACTTATGGCGCGACCACAGCCAAGATCCAAAACCTTCATATTTTCTTTAATCTCGATTTTCTCTGTGAGCCATTCCATAAGCCAGAGAGAATTTGGTCCCATTTGATTTTCAGCGACAAATTCCGGACTATAGTTGTTAGATTTAGGAAACCGCTCGTTGTACATCATAGTTTTCCAATCCACTATTATCTCCTTTTATCAATTTGTATAACGGGAAGTTCACCGGCGCGCATCAGCGAGTCCGGTAGAACGAATTGTTGGGCATTGAAAACACGATTCGCCTTTTTTTAATCTGCTTATTCTTTAGAGCAATGAATAGAATACTAAATAAACCTTTTCTTTATTGTATCACTAAATTACTTCGTGATAAGAATCTCTCCTCCAGTCAAATCTGTAATAGCATGGATAAAACTATCTTTATTATTTTTAGGGAGTTCAATTTTAAATGAGACATCAGCCTCATATTTTGCCTCAATAATCTCAGAATTAAAGGATTCAATCATCTGTCTAACAGCAGTAATTTTAGAATAATCTAAAATAGCTGTTAGGGTAATAACATCCCTTTTCTCTTTAATAGACAGGCCTGCAAGTGCGTTTTTGACAGAACCGGAATATGCTCTTACAAGTCCTCCTGTTCCGAGTTTTGTACCTCCGAAATACCTTGTGACAACCGCAACTATTTCTCCAATTTCAGAATGTAAAAGAACTGTAAGGATTGGTTTTCCTGCTGTTCCGTGAGGCTCTCCATCATCGCTCAATCCTATTCGGGCGGTATCCCCAGGAGGGCCTGCAACAAATGCCCAGCAATTATGTGTTGCATCTGGAAATTCATTTTTAATAATAGAAATGAAAACCTTTGCATCCTCTTCAGTAAAAGCATGTGCTACTGTTGCGATAAACCTACTCCGTTTTATGGTTTCTTCAGTTCGGTAAAGTTTTGCAGGAATTTTATACATCTGGATTTATATTTAATTTTATTCAATTTTTGATTTTATTAACACTTGTTTCAGCCGCATTTTCCGGCGCAAAGCGGCAGTAAATGTCGGTCTGTAAACATTTGTTAAATGTGCGTTTTGAAATATACAATAACAATTCCAAAACGCTTTATTAAATCCAACGCCTTACTTTTGATGAATAGGCTAAGTATTCTTCTCCAAATTTTTGTAACAGATAGCTCTCTTCAGGTTTCACAGCTTTGAATAAAAAAAGAATATAGAGAATCGGTAATGTAGAAAGAAGCCATAGAGAGACAACCAAAACT
>JBAVYC010001556.1:0-2745 GCA_049698595.1 Desulfobacterales bacterium
CCTGAATTTTCAGTCGGTAATGGTCGAATTGATTATTGTCTGAAAGTCAATCATAAAAACGCAGTTTTTATCGAGGTGAAGCGGGCTACAGAAGACTTGGAACGTCATGAAAAACAGCTATTAGAATATTCATTTGCTTTTGGTGTTGATATTGCTGTACTCACAAATGGCCTAACGTGGTGGTTTTATCTTCCTCTTCTAGAAGGCAATTGGCAACAAAGAAAATTTATTTCAATTGATATTAAGCAACAAAAAATTGAAAACGCAACAAGCTATTTGAAAGAATTTTTAAGTAAAGAAGCAATTTTAAGCGGGTCCGCAGCTAAAAAAGCAAAAGAGGTAAAAGAAAGCAGAGAAAAAAATAAATTAATCAAAAAAGCTATCCCTGATGCTTGGAAACAACTCATAGAAGAACCAGATGAAA
This sequence comes from Desulfobacterales bacterium, assembly GCA_049698595.1. Lineage (GTDB taxonomy): Bacteria > Desulfobacterota > Desulfobacteria > Desulfobacterales > JAFDCJ01 > JAFDCJ01. The sequence continues at coordinate 425 of JBAVYC010001556.1, forward strand.
TGTTGTTGGAAATTTTTGCAGACAAAGTTGAAGGAATTTGCGGTCATAGTCCAGATCTCGAATCACTGACTGAGTTTATAAATAAACAATGCATCTATCCTAATCAAAATACTTCGGAGAAACAATCATTACCCCCTTCCCCTCCAAAACGAAGGTATATACGATCCGACACCCCCGAAAATATTTCATCGCCTTCAACACGGCAAAAAGGTGCTTCTGTTACGATTGAAAATAAATCTATTGTAGCAGAAACAGTCGGAGACCTTTACTACCAAGCACTTAAATACTTATACGATAACAATTTTAAATACGCGTAAGATCTTGGCATTTAGATAATTTTGTAAGAGACCCTGCGCCAAGTGAACCGCGACGTTAGCCCGGTAAAAATTCTTGACAACATGTACTCCAAGATGTACATTTAAATGTACACTTAAGGAGATATGGAATGAAAACAATCACATTTACTGATTTCCGTAAAAGGGCCTCCGGTTTCATAACCGAAGTCGAACATGGTGAAACACTTGTTCTTCTCCGCCGTGGGAGACCCGTAGCTGAAATAGTTCCATTTTCAGATAGAGTCCAAAATACCCCCTCTTGGAAACAGCCCGGAATCCGATTACGCACAAGAGGAAGTGACTTATCATCTGCTATTTTGGAAGAGCGTGAGACGGTTACATGAAACTGGCAGTTGATTCATCATCCTTTGCTAAAAGGTATGTCCAAGAGGCTGGCAGCGACAAACTAGATCGTCTTTTGGAGAATGCCTCTGAATTGGCTTTCTGCATCATTTTGGTACCTGAGATCGTTTCCGGCCTCAACCGTCGTCTGAGAGATAGGGTCTTGACCAGCGCAGATTACCGGGCTGTTAAAAAACAATTATTGGATGATGTCCGTGACGCTACTATCCTACAGATCACTCCTTCCGTCGTATCGCGTTCGGTGAAGCTTTTGGAGGGCAATGTTCTGCGCGCACTAGACGCCCTCCATGTCGCGTGCGCGCTTGAGTGGCAAGCCGATCTCTTTGTGACCTCGGACAAAAGGCAATTTACGGCCGCCACGAATACGGGTCTTCCTTCTGATTTAATAGGCCAACCAAGCAGTTGAGCTGACGGCGTGTGGTTTGCGGGTCCTCGTTTAAGGCCGTTCAGGTTCGGCCATCATTTAGGCCGCAGCGCACTTCCACGTTATACTGGTATGTTTTTAAATGCGCGCGGTTAAGAAAAAAGCAAGGGAAGAATTCTTGTTGAACCAATTTCAATCCGCAGCTGATCTGAAATTTGAGATTGATGATCAGCGCGAACTTCAGGAGCGACCAGACTTCTTGATCAGATATCAAGGCAGAATCGTCGGTGTAGAGGTAACCTTTTAGTTGCAACGTTGGGGGTAACCAGAACTCCAAATCGACTGCGACCGGGGTCCATCCAAAGGATCTGCGCTTTAAAATGAAGAATAGCCATCAAATAGCTCAACCATAAAAAATATGGGAGATTCAAATTGAAAGACACGATGTTGAAAGATCGGATACGTTATCAACCGTTACTGGCTAAAATCACCGATGCTGCTGAGGCGGCGCACCACATTCAAGACGGATCCAATTTGTTCATATCCGGATTTACCGCCGGATACCCGAAGCTAATTCCAAAGCAATTGGTTCGACGGGCCAATGAAGGCGAACGATTTAAAATAAATCTTTACGCCGGCGCCTCGACCGGCGATGCCGTGGACGGAATTCTATCCGAAGCGGGTATTATCGGATGGAGACGACCCTATATGAGCAACCGCAGCATGCGCAAGTTGATCAACTCGGAGGAGATTGCCTTTAAGGACGATCACCTGTCCAGGCTCTCCGCCGAGGTCCGCGCCGGTAACTGGGGAGAGCCTCATGTGGCCGTCGTCGAGGCCGTGGCCATCACCGAAAAAGGACATCTCATTCCGACATTATCCGTGGGCAATACACCGACGTACGTCAGGGAGGCGCAAAAAATTATTATCGAAATATCCTCGGAATCACCCGAGCTGGAAGGTATTCATGATATTTTTATTCCGGAAGATCCGCCTTACCGTATGCCGATACCGATATACCGGACAACGGACCGGATCGGGAAACCATTCATTGAAATGGACCCCAATCGGGTGGTAGCGATTCTTTACAGCGAAGAGGAAGACAGTTGCGCGGTGTTCACCCAGCCCGATGAAGTTTCGCGCAATATTGCCCGCAACATTCTGGACTTCGTTCGTCATGAAGTCAAAAAGGAGCGCATACCACCTTTATTGCCCTGGCAGTCCGGTGTCGGCGATGTGGCCAATGCAGTCCTGAATGG
>JBAVYC010001557.1:0-1731 GCA_049698595.1 Desulfobacterales bacterium
GAAGAGGATGTTGTTGTTGATGATGATGATGATGATGATTGCGATGCGAATTTTTCTCTCAAAGAATTACTGAGCACATCCGATGTCTCTAATTATCGGCCCCCAAATACAGAAGCGAGTTCGGAAAGTCCGCTGGGGGTGTTTAAATTTTTTGAGGATACGGTCATCGACGTTTGTTATCTGGACAACGATGAAAGCTATTTCATTAATACAAGCACAGGACGCATGTGGCTGGCACAGAAAAAACGGTCAGACAAATGTTATCTTTATTTTAAGAAAGGCTTTAGCGGAAAGCTAAAGCGCAAACAAGCGGATCCTGTGGCGATCACAGATTTGATCGTTGACGATAATGTGTATCGCAAACGCAAGGGAATTTATCGTTTTCCTATTTCTGAATCCGGTGAAGTCATCGTTAACGACGGATGTCACGATTACCTCATCCGTTCCATTTTTCCCAGCAAAAGCCCGGCAGTTCCCGAAGGCCCGCCTGTTAAAAAGTTCAACTGGAAACACGGGGCCATTTCTTTGATGGTTCACATGCTTTTTCTGACGGTTTTAACCTTCATGCCGGAATCGCAAATCGAGGATAAAGTCGAACCTGAGACCCGGTTTGTGCAGGTTGACCCGCAACTGTTGGAAAGGTTCCAGGAAACTAAGAAGCCGGCAGTGAAACCGCCGCCGAAAAAGCCCAAGGCAATCAAGCCGGTGGCAAAACCCGTCAAGAAAAAAGAACCCGTCAAGAAAAAAGCGTCTGTCAAAAAGAGTACTTCACAGAAAAAGAAACCCGTAAAAGTCTCAAAAAAGCCGAGCAAAACAGCCCGGCAAGCAACTGCTTCCAAATCGAGTAAGAAGGCCAACAAAGCGGCTGTCTCAAAACATCCGAATGCCGGCGGAGGCTACGGCAAAGGCAATACCACTAACCGAAATGTCAATCAGGTCGGCATTTTGAGCATGTTGGGAGACAGCAAGGTCGCTCAAGTTCAGCCGGCCGTTGCGAACGTCACCAACCTGGATGCCGTTAATTCTGCCAACTCCAGCCAGGCAAAGTTTAAAGTCGGCGGCATCAAGGGCAAACTGGGAACTTCCAAAATATCGGTGGGCGGTGGCGACGTTGTGGCCACCAAAGGCAACTCCCAGGTCTTGCGCAGTTACGGCGCCGGCGGAGATGGACGGGTGGCAGCCCTTGAGAAAGGTAAGGTCGGTCAAAAGAAAGTTATGGGAATGGTCCAGGCGCGTCTGAATAAGTCTGTCAAGATACAGGGTGGCATGAGCCGTGAGGCTGTCAAACGTGTCATTGAACAGCATTTGGATGAAATCACTTATTGTTATGAAACAGCACTTATTTCCAACCCATCGATAAAGGGAAAGATTACCATGGAGTGGAAAATTCTCATGTCCGGGGCGGTTGGAGAAATCAGAATTAAATCTTCGACTGTCAAATCACCGGAGATATACGGCTGTATCAAATCGGCCATCAAGACATGGCAATTTCCCAGGCCGACCGGCAATGAGGTGGTCGTGTCATATCCGTTTATATTCGATATTGTTGGATTTTAAGGAGGTTTAGTCAATGAAAAAGATAGTTATCATGTTTCTCAACCTGGTTCTGATGACCGGTTTGGCCGCCAATGCCATCGGACAGGATTCCGATCAGAAGGAAAAAGTCTATGCCATCCAAGACCGAATCTACCAAAAAAGCCATGAACTCGGCATCGCCGCAGGCTACATTCC
>JBAVYC010001558.1:0-2460 GCA_049698595.1 Desulfobacterales bacterium
GGGTTACCACTGTTACGCGGTTGATGGCGTTTAGCACGCGATGGCCCAGGTTTCGGATCAGGGCGTTTTTTTCTTTGGATGTCATCTGCCCCAGCGGCTGATTATAGCGGCTTAACAACTGATTTAAAGATATCGGTTCATGGAATTGAATATATATTTTGCCGTAGCGTTTTTTAAGAAATTTGCGGGCCCGAATTACCTGGAAAAAATTTTCCGGCTCTTTCTGGCCGCCGCCAAGTTCGTGCAGATAGGACCTTTCTTCGATAATCCTGTCATATCCGATATAGATGGGCACGATAATCAAATCCTCACATGCACCGTTTTTAAAGGCGCTGATGAGGATGGACAGCAAACCCAGCTTCGGCATGAGAAGTTTGCCGGTCCGGCTTCGTCCGCCTTCGATAAACTGCTCGATATGATAACCTTCCTCGAGCAGCTTATGAACATATTCGGCGAAAACCCTTGCGTAGAGTACCGCCCCCGCGAATGATCGGCGGAGAAAAAAAGCGCCGCCGCTGCGAAATAAGGGCCCCATGGGCCAGAAGGAGAGGTTTTTGCCCGCGGCGATATGTGGCACCTGCATGTTGTTGTGATACAGAAGGTAATCCAAAATCAGGTAATCAATGTGGCTCTTGTGGCACGGGATCAATAGCAGAGGCCCCTTTTGAGACATATTTTTTACTTTACTGAGAATTTCATGATTGGTAGTAAACCCGTCGAACATGGTGCGGGTAATCCAGGCCACAATAACCGATGCAATTTTTATAAACGCCGGCTTATAATTGGCGGCAATTTCTTCAATCAGCGCAGCCGCCTTGCGGCGAACCTCGTGAATGGGGATACTTCGGTTTTCCGCATAAGTATCCATGAACCGTTGAAATCGTCCGGAAGTCAAAATGCTCTCTTTTAACTCCTGCCTGGATTTTCGAATAGGCCCGGTGATGCCCCGGCGGTGCCGATTTAACCGCAGCACCAGATCGCGGCGTAGCACCAAAGACTGATATTCGGTGGATTGATGCCGGATTTGAGCCGACTGCAGGTAGTCTTTCAGATTCAACGGTTCAGACATTTCCACAAAAACCTTGCCGGGGTTTTTGGTCAAAGTATACAGGCGTCTGATATTACGGGGCTTATCTTCGGGTCCGAACAGGATGTCGATCAAAGTGGGGTTCTCACGACGGGCGGTTTTGCTGAAAAACATTAGCTGCGGTATCAGGTAGATCGGCCGGTCGATGGATTTCTGCATGTCGATCAGGTATTGGATCGGATCGGTTTCGGCCTTGATAAATCGGCGATAGAAATTTTTTTTACCGACCAGCGATAAAAATCCACAGCGACCGTTGAGCAATGCCTGCTTGAGGTGCCCGCGGTGATAAGGGTTGGGCAGCGCCTGATGCCGGAGAAGGAAAACCAGCTTGGCAAAAAAAATCTTGAAAATGCGAGATACCGGCTGCCAGAGATAGACCTTATAGTCAAAGCCAATCTGTGGAAACGGCAGATCTTTTTCCCGGTAACGGTTGTAGTAGAAGAGGTATTCGAAATTACTCTGGAATTTGGTAACGTACACCACAACTGCTTTTTTATCCAGCTGCTGAACAATTTCCATCTGCTCGTCGTCGAATTTAATTCCGGAATAGAAGCGCTTCAGAAGCAGGTTTGAGAAGCTGCCGATGTCCCGGGGAAGAAAGCAGGCATAATGTTCGTGGGAGCCCTGCAAGAGTTTGCTGGTCCATCGGGGGGATATCCCACCGGATTGCGCGGGCTTTTCCTTTTTTGACATGATTGGAATCCGTAGGGAAAGTTTTTCCTTTTCAAACTAACAGAATAGCATATGGTTTGCAATATTTTATTGGCTTGTGTTACTCACGAAATTATGGTATCTCCCCACAAACCAGTTTAAGACGGTTTTCCCATTTAATACAATATTAATTCAAATGAAAGGAGGTCATGGTTATATGAAGACTTTAGTTGGCGGCGCAATCGCAGTGATATTGGGCGTGATCGGGATTGTGGCCTGGTTCCCTCAATTCCTGACTGTTCTTGCCGGTACCATTCCTGCGATGTTTTTGCTCGGTGGTGCTCTGGCTATTTACCTGGGTGTCGATGAACTCAAAGACACCTGGAAGGAAGCGGAAACCCCGGTAGCTGATTCCGGACCCGCTGAGGATGTCGAACAATATAAAAAAGAGATAGACGAACTCAAGGAAGAGATCGAAACTTTAAAAAAAGATTAATTCCAGAGAACCACAGAAGCCCGGCAGCTTAATTTGCCGGGCTCTTTTTATTTAAAACTCAGGTTGAGGGGTTCAGGGTTCAACGTTCAGGGTTGAAAAAACTTTGACAGCCCGTATCGAATGGATCGTGTCTTTATCTGTTCAGAACTTTGAACCCAGAACCTTGAACCTCTGAACCCAGAACCTTTGCTTTGAACCCGTGAACGCCTATTTTTACTTTTGCCTG
>JBAVYC010001559.1:0-2747 GCA_049698595.1 Desulfobacterales bacterium
GTTCGAATACCTCGCGTGCCGATACCCCTTCTCGCATGTATCCGAGTGTAGAGCCAATTCCAATGCCTCCCTGCCGTAAGCCCTCGTCAAGAGCGGCAAGGATCTGGTTACCCTGTTCCAGGTTGGGCCTGGTCTTTGACCAACCCTGTTTGACACGAGAACGCAAGGCGTCGGGAGTGTAGAAATATTTCCAATCTTTAAAGCCATCAAGTACCGCAGCCCTTGCAAATTCATGAGCTACAGCAACACCAAAATTAACCGGCGTTTTCCCCTCGCGTCGTTTATACCACTCGTTGAGTTTTGGGCCGTGAGCACCTATCTCCATGTCCATAATCGTCGTACGACCGTCGCGCAGCATCAACCGGTATGCATAGGGTTCGATGCAATGCTGGTGTCCGTCGATAAATCCCGGCGCTACCACTAATCCCTTCGCGTCGAGAGTCTCCTTGCCTTTGATCTTGTTCTTGGTGATGACGGCGATCCGACCGTCCTTTATACCGACATTAGCCACTGAATCGTGCATCGTCTCCGGGTCCATGACCCGGCCGTTATTGATGACCAGGTCATAGTCGGCAGCCATAGCCGGTATAACCAGCGCCAGACAAAAAACCACACAACCAAACGACATTGCTAATTTTTTCAATTCAATTTTCCTTTCTTTTTTGGCTTATCCCTTGACTAAATCGAAATCTTAAGGTGAATCAATACTTGGAAAATGTTCAGATTGTGGCAAAACATTCACGATTTACCCCCCGTTTGCCGCTCCACAGAAGCGATACACTATGATTGATATACTCAGTCTGAGAAATAAACTCATAAAGGATGAACAGCAAACTTGCACCGGCGGTGCGTTTTCATCGACCAAGGGTTAATCGTATATTACCTGGGCCGTTCCGGTAAACATATCCAGTTCCAGTTCTTTCAGGTGAAGGCTCCGGCCTTCAGGTTGCTGTTGAAACTCAACCAGCAATTTCTCCTGTTTAACCAGTGTCTGCCGGATCGCCTCGCGCAGCTCGGTTAACAGATCCTGGTCCTTATAATTTTGAAACAGCGCTTCACCGGGATATGCCTCGTGAATATTCCAAATGCGGACGCGCACACCGCGGTCGGCGGCTCTGCGGTGAAAAAAGCTTTTAAGTTTCAATAATGTATTTTATAGCCCCAGAGGCCCTCCGCCAGTTTGGTGGCGGATTCGGCGTCCGGAGCACATCCGTCGGCACCGATACCCTCCGAAAACTTTTCCATGGCCTCCGGCAATCAGTGCATCCATAATCCGTTTAAAATCAGCCATATCAATAGCCACTGTTATTTTCTCATCAAGTCTAAGAACTTGGCCTCTTCTCCATCAACCATGTGATAGCAGTACTTGTCCTCGTCAGGGAAGGTGACGGCCTTGACCTCTTTGACATACTCTCTCATGGCATCGGTAACGATTTCCGCCACGTTGCAGTATTTCTTCACGAACTTGGGCGTGAACGCCTGAAACTGGCCGATCAGGTCGCTGACAATTAGCAGCTGACCATCACAGTAGGGACCTGCCCCAATGCTCATCACTGGGATCTCCAGAGTTTCCCAGATGTACCTGGCGACCTCTGGCGGCACGGCTTCCACCAGGAGCATCTTAGCCCCGGCTGCCTGTACGGCCAGGGCATCTTCGACAACCAGTTTAGCCGCTTCGGCAGTCCGGCCCTGAGCTTTATGGCCACCCAACTGGCCCGAGGACTGGGGGGTCAGACCGATGTGACCCACCACGACCACACCGGCCGCGTCAATCGCCTTGATCCGGTCGCTGATGCGTACCCCGCCCTCCAGTTTGATGGCGTCCATATCCGATTCTTTCAAGAAGCGGATCGCGTTTTTAACGGCCTCTTCGTCAGAGACCTGGTAGCTTCCCAAGGGCATGTCGCCGATGACGAAGGTATTCGGGGCGCCCCGGCGGACGGCCTCGCAGTGGAAAATGCACTGGTCCATTGTTACCGGCACGGTGCTGTTATATCCATACACGCACATGCCCAGCGAATCGCCGACCAGAAGCATGTCCAGACCCGCCGCTTCGGCAAAGCTGGCCGTCGGATAATCATAGGCCGTCAACCAGGATACCTTCTCGCCATTCTTCTTCATCTCATAAAAATCAAACACGCTTTTTTTCTTTGACATTACTTCCTCCTTATTCTTCAAGCCAGTAAAGATATTAAGTGCAAAAGGCGGACTCGTGGCAATCTTGCATCTGCCGTACCGGCAGGCATCGGACTATCAGCCTTGATACACCTGGTCAACGATATCGGTCATAACGCAGGAGATATCATTTGCGTTCAACAACTGGATAATATGCGGGATCTCATCTCTCTTTTCGATGGACAGTTCAGTGTAACCCGGGTTTTTGAAAAAACTGATGCCGTTTTTTTTCAGCAACCGCAACGCCGCATCTAAATTTCCAACCCGAATCCCCAAAACTGTATAGTCCTCCATGTAAAAGGAGGGCAGTGAGTTGTCAGGCAGATAAACCGTGGCGTCTGATTCACTCGGTACGATCGGCAACCGTGGCATGGCCGCTGTCCTTTATTGAGAAAATTATGCCCCAATCCGGACAAGCCGGAATTGAAGATTGTAGATTTGTTGTATCGCTCTCCGAGGCGTAGGCGCTACAACCCCTACGAGCCGGAGGCTTCGCTCTGTCTTTTCAAACAAAATCGATCGTTCGATCCAGAATGCCTCCTTTGTCCTTAACTCTGAACGTTGAACCCTGG
>JBAVYC010001560.1:0-3901 GCA_049698595.1 Desulfobacterales bacterium
GATATATACTTTAAAAGTATAGAAATTTCCATTTTGGGGACACGAATGAACACGGATTACCAGGATATTATAAGCTATAAAAAACCAAATATCTGTGGAAATCTGTGAAAATTTGTGCCCTGATTTAACTTGATTCAGCAAAGGATGTAAAATCAGTTACTGCAACGTTGGGGATTGCACAACGAAGGATCTATATTCAATGCTTTCGAATATTCAGGAAAAATATGAAAGTTTAATAAAAAAGCGTGAGGATTTATCGCAGCAACTCTCTGCCCGGCCAAGCGCGGTGCTATGCTTTAAGGCCGGGCCGGATAAATGGTCTATTGTTGACGTCATTGAACATCTTGTAATTGCTGAACAAAATTTATTAGAGCAGCTTGCGGCCAATGTCCCGGTTTCAACCCTTGACCCTGGAACAAGAACCCCCAAAAAGCATCAGACCGTAATCAAGGTTATGGAGCGGGATATCCCGGTTGATGTTCCGGACGAAAGTTTGGAACCCCATGGCGGCTTGACATTGGGCGAGCTTTGCAGCCAGTGGGATGATATTCGAAAAAAACTGCAAGACTTGCTTGCTGAAATAAAGCCGGAAAATGAAGATGACCTGGTCTATCGGCATCCTTATGGCGGTCCTCTGGACATCGCTGAAACCTTATACTTTATAGATATCCACTTCGATAATCACATGCGGCAGATCGATAGAATTTTAACGCAATCAAAGATCGAGTGACATCGATAATCAGCATTATCAGATAAAGAGCGGCCATTGAAAGCTCTCAGAAACTATCACAGACTAATTGATCAGGTTGATGCGGACTGCCGTCGGATTCAGGAAGGGTATGCCGGGCAAATTGCCTGTGAAAAAGGGTGTGCCGGCAACTGCTGCCGTATTCATCTTTCGGTTTTTCCTGTTGAAGCCATTTCGCTTGCCATCGCCTTGAAAAAACTGTCCCGGGAGATGGTGCGTCATATACGACAGAAAGCCGGATTGGCAAACAGCTTTGGTCCCTGTCCACTTCTTGAAGAAGGTGGATGCCTCATGTATCCTTCGCGGCTCATGATCTGCCGAACCCATGGCCTGCCGATGGGGATCGAATATAGAGGTAAGCGGTCTATCGGATTCTGCCAAAAAAACTTCCGCAAATTGGATCCCATCCCGGATGATGCCGTCCTTGATCTGGGTTGCCTTAACAACAATCTCGCAGTCATCAACCAGTCGTTTGTAAATGAGTTTTCGGACCGTATTGGTTTGAGCACGCGATTATCCATTGGTGAGGCACTGCTGCTTGATCTGTGATTGAATCGTGCCTATCAGCTTTCCGCGATGTTTTCAGGGTAAATAAAATGGGGCTAAAATGGAAATTAACAACTCACCTGGAGAACCGTTACTAATTTGCTTGTCTATCTAAAGATTCCCTGATAATTCTAACATATAATAATCTATCCGGATATTTGCACATGATTTATGACATAGCCAGCTTGTTCGGGTTGGGTTAAGGCAAACAGATGGAAGGAAAAAAATATGACCCTCGAAAGTATTCGCGCCGCTCTGGCCTGGTGCTCGGTGATCAACCTTGGGCTGCTGCTTAGCTGGTGGATGCTTTTCACCTTGGCACACGACTGGATCTACCGGGTTCATGGGAAATGGTTCAATTTATCCAGGGAACGGTTCGACACCATCCACTACGCAGGCATGGCGTTGTTTAAAATCGGCATCCTGCTGCTCAACCTGGTGCCTTACCTGTCTTTGCGCATCGTCGGCTGAGTCGGCACCGTCTCCGTCATCTCGATGCGGTCTAACAAAAAGCGGAAATCCAAGAATCAGGGAGTTAGAATCTCATGTCGAAAGGCAATGATATCGTCGTTTTTATTTCTAACCGAAACGCGACTTGCGCAGAATGCAAGCAAGAGCTCGGGCGCAGTGCCTGGATAACATTGGACAGTAAGAGAAACGCCCTTTGCCTGAACTGCGCGGATCTGGATCACCTGGTGTTTCTTTCCTCCGGCGATGCCGCGCTCACCCGCCGTTCCCGAAAGCACTCCGGGCTATCGGCAGTGGTCGTGAAATGGTCACGCGCCCGAAAGCGCTATGAACGGCAAGGCCTGCTTGTCGAAAACGAAGCGCTGGAGCGTGCAGAAAAAGAGTGTGCCGTCGACGAGGAAGCCAGAAAATTGGCCCGCGCAAGGGCAGCCGTCCGCCGCGATGAACTGGACCTGGAATACATCCACAGCTTTGCAGGTCGGGTGCGCGAAATGTTTCCCTTTTGCCCCACAGCAAGAGAGGGCCTGATTGCCGAGCATGCCTGCCGCAAATACAGTGGCCGCGTGGGCCGGAGTGCGGCCGCCAAGGCACTGGACGAAGAGGCGGTGCGACTTGCTGTGACCGCGCATGTCCGGCATGCGGAAACGAATTATGACGAATTGCTGTTAAACGGTATCGAGCGGAGGGCGGCGCGCGACAAGGTGTATTCTAAAGTTTCTCAAATTCTTGGCCGCTGGGAGCACGGCGGATCTGAAGATTAAAGCCGCCGGATTCGAAGAGCAGGATTCTTGGAATTCAAAAATTTAGTAATTTCAAAAGTTTGATTCTATTCAACTTTTTCAACTAACTTTTGGTTTCGTTTGGAATCATTTGAGAAAATTTGACCTTGACGGGAACAATCTGGGCACAGTTCAGTTTCGGCAAAATCAGTGATTGTTTTTTTTAAACCGCCCTTTTTTGGTGTCAGAATCATCACTTTAAACCCAAAACCCGCTGGAAATCCGGCTTTTTTGATATGACTTTTAGAGCTTCTTGTTTCAAGCTTTCCATATTACAGAACCCTTATCTGCCAACCCAATTCTGGACCTTTAACCCTGGAACGCGTTGAAACTCTTGTTCGTTGTTGGTTACTATCGTAAGGGCTGCTGCCTTAGCGTGAGCGGCGATCCACAAATCGTTGTTACCGATAGGCTTCCCTTTGGACTCCAATGTTGCACGGATGGCCCCATAAGTTTTCCCGGCATTCTCGGGCATTGGCAAAACAGGAACAAAGGTCTTGAACTCCTCCAGCAACTGTAAAGCCCTTTTACGCTGCTGACTTTTCTCGGCGCCATACAACAGTTCCCCCCACGTGATAACTGAGATCGCAGCATCTCCGGGCTTAAGCTTTTGAAAACGCACTAACACTTCCCCAGGCTTCTGACGTTGAATGTAGATACAAATGTTGGTATCCAACAGATAACGAGTGGACATCACAGTCCCTCGCGATGCTGTGGCGGCGTATCTTGGCGGCCTTCAGCAAGAAAATCGTCGGGAAGGTTGGTCAACAGCTCAAAGGCCCGAGTCAATCCTTTGGCAGGTTCACGAAGCACAATTTCGTCGCCACGGCGAAAAATTTCAAGCACTTTGCTCTTAACGGAGAATGCCTTTGGCAACCTGACCGCCTGACTATTACCTGATTTAAATACTCGAGTCGTTGTCATAGCAGCTTCCTTTTTTTGGGGTACGCGTTTACCCCCCCTTCGGAATCGTATACCACTATTCTGTAATTGTATACACGCCTAAGTATATACATATTAAAAATATTGTCAATCTATTTATAGAATGAACCTAATACTGCCGGATGAGCAAAAAAAACAGGTAATGGATGTCCCCCGACCACCACTTGCCTAACTTTTATGGTACGCCCGGCAGGATTCGAACCCCGCTTGAGAAGCAGCGGGATTTCGCTGACGCTCAACCTGCTATTTGGCCTACGGATTCGAAGTCCAGCGCTCTATCCACATTGGGGTCATGTCAGACAACCCCGATTATCGTCACCTCGATACTTCTTTTGCGCGGACCATTGTCGTGGTTGATGGCCACGACCTGCTGCCAGGTGCCCAACCTCAGTTTTCCCGCGCGGATGGGCAGGGTGAT
>JBAVYC010001561.1:0-8798 GCA_049698595.1 Desulfobacterales bacterium
ATAAATCAGCGGCCCCCAGCAGAGGTGGCCCCGACCTTTTCCAGGGGCCATCCTTATACCCCCTGACTTTCCCCGGATTAACTTGAAATATCTTTGTTTCAATAATGCTCCATTCGGCTAAGAGCCTCTTCAATAACATCTTGCAGCCCTTGAAGTCCGACGTTCTTTTTTTCCAAAATTGGAAGGCCTGTCGCGCTGCTGATCGTCTTTATATCATCCCCATAATCACCTATATCTCCAAGTGTGTCCAAGAGTACGATACCCTCCAGCATCGCATACCGCTCTTTAAGATTTTCCCCGGACTTTTCAAATTTGTTCCAGAAGTTAATCCATTCAGGTGTTAAGAAAAAATATTTATGCTCAGGATCTGTTTGAAAGAGCTGTCCCTTTCCTCCGAACAAACAATCGATGCAGTTAATGGCGTCGACCTTCACGATTCCGTAGGTATCAACGAGTTCTTTCATCTCATACTTGAATCCCAAACAAACATCACCATAAATAACGGCGATATTTTTCTGGCCGCAATCCAATGATTTTTCAATCGTTCGCCTCAAGGCTTTTTCCAGAAGACTGTAATCATAATGCAGCTTGGAACTGAGGAACGTCAGGTCAGCTTTCAACCGGCCGGATTCCATCAGTCTTCGGATCTCTTTCTCAACAATATTGCAGGATATCACAATTGGATCTTTATTGTCTGTCATGTCGGTCTTCCCTAGTATTCTTAAATATGGTGACAATGCTGTCCGGCAAATATAGTAAAATAAGAGGATGAAGCAGCTTTTTTCTGGTATTTTGCGAATATGTGAAACGGGCACTATTGCCAATAGTCCACGGTTTATATTTGTATAATGCTGCTGAACCATACCTGCCAGCTTTATAGCAGACCGCATCCCTTTAAATTTGTAGAATGGATTTGATATTCCCCTGATACACAGGCGGGAATAGTAATGATGTATGGCTACAGTTGTCGAATAAATGATTTCACACCCCAATCAATCGAATTTTGGGCTTTGATTTTTATGACCGAACCACCTAGGCAGATCATCATTTAATTCAATAACCCGCATACCATAGAAAATATGGCACGTTGGTTTAAATTTCGTTGGAATTTTTGATACACCCCCAAAATTAAAAAGTGATGGAAACGCAAGCCACATTTTACGTCCTTCATCGGCAATAAGGGTGCCACACAAAGCACAACTGACTTTGCAAGGAAGAATTCTCTCGTGTTTGTTGAGTTCATTGTTGTAAAAGTTTAGATGATCAATGCCTTCCGTAATTCTGACATCATGTTTATGAAATATAGCTGCCCATTGCATAGGAGCCCCATGCAGTTTTTGGCATGCCAAACAATGACATATTTTTGCATCAACAGGATCTGAGCATACTTCGTATTGTACCGCATTGCAGTAACAACTTGCCCGGTATTTGGCTTTAAAATTAACATCAGAAATCGACGCATAATTTGATCCAAATTCAATTTTCATTAAATCACCACCTAGTTTCTAATTTTATTGAAACCTTTATACATTGAGAGATGTCCAAATATCAAATCAAACGAGAATATTTCAGACAATATCTGGAAACTCGAAACAAAATGTGCAATCAACCAGGAATTCAAATTTTGTAGGTATGGATTTATCCAATATTTGCAAAATAATTGTGCATCTCATGTGTTAACCATCGTAACATTCTAAAATGATGATTATTTAGATTGGGCCTTGGAGCAGGGTGATAACAAAATTCATCCTATCGCGACACCAATATATTTGAGACCATATTTTCAACAGCGCCAGTCCCGGACGTCAGGCTGTCCCCAAAGCAGATAATGTTTGGGCCGGCTGGTTTCGGATTTCGAGCTGCGGTCCAGGGGAAAAATAGTTTGTAGCCGGCCAGTAAAAGGATGACGGCTATGATGGGAATGACAATTTTTTTCATATTTTCCTACCTTTTTTGAAAAATAATCGTGCTTTTTCCCCAAGGCTTAAGATCAACGACTTCGATAGGCATTCTTTCATGGCTTCCAATAATTAAGAACCCTCCAGAAGCCAGACAATTCACGATCTTTGTAATCGCAGGGATCTTGAACTCATCTAGATAGTAGGTAAGCAGGTTGTTTCTTAAAAAAATCAGGTCAAATGCGATTCCAGGGGGATTTGATAAAAGATTATGGGTCTGCCAGACAATCCCGTCTTTCATCCATGATCTTAAGGCATACCTTCTTCGCGCGATTGTCTCAAAATAGGTGGATCGGATGACCTTTGGAACTTCTCTCATGCTGCTGCGGGGGTAGACGGCAGCTTTTGCCCGGTCCAGATATTCAGGACTCATGTCTGTGGCCAGAATGTATATATCAGAGATATTGGGATAAGATTTTCGCAAGCCCTCCCATAATATCTTAAAGCTGTAAACCTCCTCCCCTGAGGCACACCCAGCCGACCATACATTTATGACTTGAGACGTATTTTGGGCCAAAAGGGGAAGCATCTCTCCTTGCATGATCTCCCAAAGCTTCCTGTCACGAAAAAAGCGGCTGATGGAAACGGTCAAAAGGCGTTCAAATTGAATCCGCTCTTCCCGCTCCCCCTCTATAGCCTCGATGTATTCCTCTATATTCCGGCAGCGGATCTCATGCATGTGCCGTGCAAGACGCTTCTTGACCCCTTTCCTGACTCTGAAGTATCCGGCCCATGAGAATCCGAACCGATCAAGGAGTTGGCGGAATTGAGTATCTTCCATCTGTGTATTTTATCTAGTGCCAATGGATGTTACGATCTGATTTGAGAACTTGAGGTTTGCCAAAGATTGTTTTAAAATCCTGGTGCTATATTTAGATTGCTTATTTACCGAGGCACCATTTGAAATATTAAACGTTCAATCTGTCCAATATATTGGCACAAGTTGGCCGAGCGGGATAGTACCATTAAACCATCTTTAAAAATCAATATCTTGTTGTTTCAACTTGTCTATGATATTAAACACTTATATTCTCAATCTGCACTTGAATTCGACCTAACATGACCCAGTACTGTGGCAAGTATGTTGCGCTTCTGAATTGGTTTAAATAATGAAGACTATCTTTAGTAAGCTGGAATTTATCAAGATTTCACAATAATGCAAGTATTGTTGAATTTAAAAAGTGTTGTTGGACGAAGATGATTTTACAGTAATCAAAATCAAGATTTACTTGACTTGACAACCGCCAATAATGATATCTGTATTTTCAGCGAAATTGGAATATCATCTACGTATCTGGAATCTGGCGATTTTGCATGTATTCTCAATATATCAGTAGCTGCGGTCATCAAGGAAAAATTACACAAAGTTGCATTTAACCAAACATTTTTCATTATTTACCTGATTTCTAATCCGCAGCTCATGGTAATTTAATGAAGAAAGATAAGCAAAGGGGCATCAAAGTTATGAAACAGGTCAATTTTGGATCACAAGGCCTTCGTGTGCCTGCAATCGGTTTGGGCTGCATGGGAATGTCGGAATTTTACGGCTCCTCTTCAGAAGCTCAAAATCTTTGCGTTCTCGATCGGGCAGCAGACATTGGGTGCACGTTCTGGGATACGTCAGACATATATGGCCCATTTACGAATGAAATCTTGTTGTCAAAGGCACTCAAGGGGCGCCGCGACCAAATCACCTTGGCAACCAAATTTGGCGTTTCCCGCGGCGAAGACGGCAGCTGGCAAGGTATTAAAGGAAGTGCGGATTATGTAAAGGCTTGTTGCGATGCCTCACTGAAGCGCCTCAGGACAGATTACATCGATCTCTACTATCAGCATCGTGTGGACCCCGAAACACCGATCGAGGAAACGGTAGGTGCTATGGCTGAGCTCGTGAAGGCGGGGAAAGTACGCTATATCGGCCTGTCTGAGGCAGACCCGGAAACCATCGCCCGCGCCCACGAGGTTCATCCCGTCAGTGCACTCCAGACCGAGTATTCCCTGTGGTCGCGGGACGTTGAGGCCGACATTCTGCCAACAATTCAACGACTTAACATCGGATTTGTGGCTTACAGCCCCCTTGGCCGAGGATTTTTATCCGGGGCAATCCGGTCACGAAGCGATCTAGAACTCGGAGACTGGAGGTTGGAGAATCCGAGATTTACCGAGGAAGCAATCGCCAGGAACAGCCGGTTGGCCGATATTGTAGCTGAAGTCGCGGAAGAGATTGAAGCCACAGCAGCTCAAGTCGCATTGGCATGGGTTCTGTCGCGCGATGTCCCCCTCGCCGCGATACCAGGGACACGGAGAACTGAACGCCTGGAGGAAAACTGGGCGTCACAAGATATAACTTTACGAACGGAACACTTGGACCGTCTTGAGTCCCTTACCAATCAGGGTGTAGTAGGCGATCGGTACTAATCCTGTGGGGAAAATTTTAATTAATCACTGTACAACGTAGGCTTTTATGAAACATGAGAATGAAAACGCCACCAAATTGCACACGGGACTCAAACGCAGGGAGTTCATGGTCATGCTGGCTGGCTGCACCGCCGGGCTGATGGTGCCCAACCTTTTCCATGGCGAAGGAAAGGTTGCCGCGGCGACCGCCTCTGTCTCCGACCGGTTGGGCAAGCTCCTGCCCCTGCGCAAGCTGGGTTCTTCCGGTCCGACCGTGACCAACCTGGGCGTGGGCGGAGCCCATGTGGGGAGTGCCTCGGAAAAGGACGCGCAAGCCATCATCGAAAAAGCCTTGGAGGAGGGGGTGCGCTTCTTCGACAACGCCCCCTTTTACAGTGGTGGAAAAGCAGAGGAACGCTATGGAAAATTCCTCACTCCCAAGTACAGGGACGTTGCCTTCATCATGACCAAAACCTTGGCCACAAACAGGAAGAGTGCCCTGAAGGACCTCGACAATTCCCTCTCCCGCATGAAGACCGACTACGTGGACCTATGGCAGGTGCATGCCCTTGGAAGCCCGAGGGATGTGGAAGAGCGCGTCCAAAACGGTGTGCTCGACGCCTTTTTAGAGGCCCGGAACAAGGGCAAGGTCAGGAACATCGGCTTCACCGGCCATGAGTCCTACAAAGCCCACCTCAAGATGCTGGAGGAGCTCAAAAAGCGGGATGTGAAGATGGTCTCCTCGCAGATGCCGGTCAACCCCGCCGACCCCCACTACGAGAGCTTCGTCACTCACGTGGTACCCAAGTGCGTGAAGGCGGGCATTGGTGTGTTGGCCATGAAAACGCTGGCCGACGGACGTTTCTTCGGTGGGAACAGGGGTTGGCGTCGTACGAATGTCTCCGTCAAGCCGATAATACCGGCGATTCTTTCCGTGGAGGATGTCTTCGGCTTCGTGTGGTCCCTGCCCATCACCACCCTTGTCAGTGGTATGGAAAGCGTCCAACAGGTTTCCCAAAATGCTGCCATTGCGCGCAAAACATGGAACTGGAACCAGGCCGAACGCCAGAAACGCATCGACGCGGTGGCCCCCATCGCCGGCCCGGATCTCGAGTTCTACAAGAGCTGAATTTCCTCCGTCCTCCGCGCGGCAAATAACTCCAACCGGGTTTCACGTCGCTTGCTGACTGGGGAAGTCTACAGATCACATCTGAAGCTACAGCAGCTCAAGTCCTATTGGCATGGGTTTTGTCGCTCGATGTCCCCCTTCATAGTGCTGGATAGCCGTAGTGGAACATAACACAAATAAAGACCTTGAATCTTCATTTGACAATTAGCCTTAATTGCTATGATAGGTGATAGTATGGAAAAAGATGGCTGGAAACTGATTGGGATATGCGGCATTTATTGCGGTGATTGCCCCAGCTATCTCGCCCATCAGACAAACGATATAGAGGAACTGAAATTGAGGGCGCAAAGAATGGGCTTTACCCTTGAAGAAGTACGTTGTGACGGGTGCCATTCGGACAACCTGATGCCTACCTGCATAGAATGCCGTCACGGTTTTCGCCAATGCGCCAAAGAGCATAGAGTAAGGTGGTGTTTTGAGTGTTCTGACTTTCCCTGTCAGCGACTGGAAGACTTCAAGGATATTCACGTAGAGAACGGTATTTCCCATCATAAGCACTTGGTCGATGAACTCTACTACTTAAGGGAAAACGGTATCGAGGATTGGCTGACAAAGAAGGAACGGGAAGGGTGTTGCCCACAGTGCGGTAAAAAAGTGTATTGGTGCACACGCACTTGCCCGGACTGTGGCACTGGTATCAGGTAACTCTTATTTTTCAGATAATTATCCCAAAATGAAGTATTCACAAACAAAAATTATAAAGAATACCAAAAGTATACGTCAATGTAATTTTGTCGGCTAATACTTTCTAAAAATGCAAAAATGGTTGATCGTAAGCCACAAGGATGTCGAGACGACAATGAAAAAACAGGCAGATGAGACCTTTGGCAAGGGATTACTCTTGGAAAAGGAGGCTCAATTCGAAAAGGCTAAATCCACTTATGAGGATATCTTGCATCATGCCACCGACGAAACGATTCTGGAAAAAGCTCGATGTCGGATGGAAGATATGAACGACCTGATCGCAGAGAAGGCTATTTACCAGCGCATTGACGAAAACGCAAAACGGGTACTTACGGATATCGGCATAAATATCAGCGAGAACCAAACCCTTTTGGATCTTCTTATGGAAGCCGATGCCGTAGATTTCGACAACGAAACGGCGCTGTTTATTCCCTTGAAGCGGGATTATATCGATCACTGCCTTGAGCAGGTGCCCTGTGAAATGCCTATAGACCCGGGAATGAATACTTTTGGCACCGGTGCAACACCACCATTTCTAAAACGGACTGGCGACGAAGATCTGCGTCCGGCCAACCGCGAAGAGTACGAAAAAATTATCTTCACGGTGGGAGAACAGCAAGATATTGTAGGTATTTTTAGCCTACCGGTTTCCTGTGACAAGAGCATTTCTCTCTTCGAGGTCGCTCATCTGATGGAGAAAAATTATCAAGGCCTCAAGATGATCACTACGAATACGATGAGCGATGACGAGGTGACATTTTTCAAAGGCAAAGAGCACTGGGTCGACGGCACTAGCCTGATTACCTCCTTAGCGCCTATGAATAACATGGTTGATCCTTTTTTGCGTAGTGCTCGCACAGGCAACAACCTTTTACTGATCGACCAGAGCATTGCTGGCATCTCTGCACCCGGTAGCCCGGAGTCTTTCCTGACGCAGAACCATGCCCAGGTTATTTTCATGATGGTTATCGCCCAGACCGTTAATCCGGGTATATCTTGTATTCACTGTGGCATACCAAGTGTTACCGAGGCAGGCGGTAATCTTTCCTACAGTTCCCCCCATCAAACGTTCATCAATGCAGCCATGGCGCGGGTCAACACCTGGATTACAAATTTCCCTTCCGCCCAGACCGGAGGCAGTACCAGTCTACCCGATGTGACTTTCCAGGCGCTGTCCGATTCAGAATTGAGCCGCAACGCGTTGCGCAAGTACGGGGTACATATCGTACGACACGCCCTGGGTGCTTTAGGCAGCCTCAACTTTTTCAGCCTAGAGAAATTTTTAGAAGACTGCGAGCGTGAAAGGCGTTCCAGGATGATATTCGATGCAATTCCAAAGGATAAGGGCATGATACCATTGTATTTTCCTGGCGACGATCAGGCCCTTGCAGGAATCCGTGAAATTGCCGAAAAGGGTAACCCAAAGTTTGCTGACCACACATTGAAAAATGTGGATTCGTTTCGCCAATGGGAGGACATCATCAGCCAAGCTGCTAAAAAGAAACTCTATTACCCGCAGTTAAACGATACTGTCATCGATTCAATCAAATCTGATGCGTAATTTTATCATCTTATTCATAAGTTTTGATACCTATGGTGGCAAGTCCGCTGCTATCTATATCCCTTTTTTAGGGTTTCTTATCCGTCATAAATTGTCATACCAATATTGAGTTTTGAAAATTGGAAAATTGAATTTATATGGGGTGAACGTCACATGGCAAAGCTTTTGCTTCGGATCGCAAAAAGCCGCGCCCGCTGAAGCATACGTTCCAGATTAATTAGTCTATTTTAAATTAGGATCAATTTTAAATCATTAATAATAGGAGAAGTTTAATGAAAGTTGTTGCATTTAACGGAAGTCCTCGGAAAAAGGGGAATACAACTGGATGTCTGAATACGGTGTTTGAAGAGCTTAACAAAGCCGGTATCGAAACCGAGATGATCCTTGTGGGAAAAAACAAAATAAGGGGCTGTATGGCCTGTTATACCTGCCTCAAAGAGCAAAACGAAAAATGCGTATTTGATGATGATCCGGTTAATGAATGGATTCAGAAAATGAAAGCCGCCGATGGTATTTTATTAGGATCACCAGTTCATTTTTCAGGTGCGGCCGGCACCATAAAATCTTTTCTGGATCGGGCCTTTTTTGTTAGCAGCATGAACGGTAATCTATTTCGTCACAAAGTGGGTGCATCCGTTGCCGCCGTGCGTCGGTCCGGCGGCCTTCCGACCATAGATACCCTGAATCACTATATTACTTATTCTGAAATGTTCATGCCCAGTGCCAACTACTGGACTGTAGCCCATGGCAGGGAGCCCGGTGAGATGGAGCAGGACGCTGAAGGCAAGCAGATTATGGAGGTACTCGGCAGAAATATGGCTTGGTTGATGAAGGTGATCGAAGCTGGGAGCACAAAAGTTTCTCCACCGGCCAGGGTTGATAAAATTGCCACCAATTTTATTCGATGAGAGAATAGAGGGAGAGGCTTGATTATTAAAATAGGGTTTTGGAGATCAAACAACGGCTATGAATGGATATAAAAGACGTTAATACCTGTGAGGTTGTTTCC
>JBAVYC010001562.1:0-1609 GCA_049698595.1 Desulfobacterales bacterium
TCGCCCACCTACCTTATGTGCTTCTCAATTACCCAACTGCCAAGTAATTTGGCCCTCCGCTCTTGCCTTCTATCCTCAGTTTTCAAATCTCATGATTTTGTTCTGTTTTTCCCTCCTCCGGCATTCCCCGTTCCGACTTCGCGATTGCCTCACATCTTCTCACCTTCTACCCTATATCCCCTTTCTTCCGCCCTCTGGCTTCGCTTCTCTGGAATCTGTCCGCTGTTTTCCTTCATCTGTTATCTGATTACTACACCGGAATCGGTGCAATTACCTGGGATGAGACGAACATCCAGGTCACCAGCGCGGCGTTGAGGATTGCGCCCAGGTAAATTTTTCCCGTCAGTTGATAGAACCAGGTGGAAATCGGGGTGATCATGATCAGGACACCGATGATGTGAAAGAGGTTATGGGTATAGGCAATGAACATTCCTCCGGGGCCGACAAAAGGAATGACACCGAAGGTAAACAGCGGCAAGTACTGGAGCAGGAGAAATAAGATCAGCGGTATGGTCAGGACCAGTATGTTGAAGGTAGACCAGGAGACAAAGGTCTTCAACCAGGTTGCTTTTTGAGGTCTTCGCAATTGACCGTGTAAAAAGATTCCCATCAGGACAAAACCCATCAGGAGAAACGGGAAGTAGGTGAACCAGAGCCTCGCTCGGTATGCGGTCAGGTCGCTGGCAAAGGGAAAGATAAAGCGAAAGTCGACAATGAAAATACTTTCCAGGGTGTGCTCGATTAAGTAGGCGAAGAGAAACAGGATAGCCGCCAGCAAACAGGTTTTGGCAACTTTTATACCGTTAAGGGCGAACCGATCTTCGCGATAAGAAAGCCCCAGGTCATAGAGGGTCAGGTCGCTCTCGCGGTGTTGCTGCTTGAACCAACGCCGGAAAAAGATAAAACCGATGATGTTAATCCACAGAAACCACCAGACGATACCGTTGGTCATCATCAGTGGAAATACTTTGTCGATGCGTACCAGGTAAATGTGAACCCCGAAAAGGACAAAAATGATAGGGAAGTAGAGCCACATGAGCACGCCGTTTATGATAGCCGGTCTGATATACATCCGGCCGGTACATGCATAGTTGCCGGATACCGGAGATTGCAGCGACCCGAAAAAGGAAGTTCTCAGCAGCATCAATCCCAGGGGCCCAAGGGAGGTAAAGCAGGCCAACATGGCCACCAGGGTGGACCACTCTTTAATTTGCCAGATTTGTTGATTTGACGGGATCCAATATTCTTTTGCAGGTTTCAGGGCCTGCTTCATCCACTCCAGGGCCTCCGCCACGGCAGCGCTGCTGTGGGACTGTTGCAGGTGAGTGATTTTTGGCATGTAAACCCGTCTGGCGCTGCCGTTTTCAAAATCACCATAGGTTTCGCCGAGCTTCGGATCCGGCACCGGAAATACCTTACGTGTTCGAGGGGTATGCATCCATTCATTTTCGAAATCCCGGGTGGCGGTCATGCGTTTGCGGAACTCATCGTACTTGCCGAAAATCATGAGCATGTTTTGCGGCATATCCGTTGAGGCGTCATCTCGGTAAGCAAAACCGGAGATAACCAGGGCTTTGACGGAGGCGGCCTGCAGCGCCATGGCGTAAAC
>JBAVYC010001563.1:0-2882 GCA_049698595.1 Desulfobacterales bacterium
GCTGGATACAAATCAGAGGCCGTATGCATGATGAGACCCAAACCGCCGAGGCCTATATAGCGGACCAATTAAATATCCCCTCTCATCTCAAGGTTGGATCGATGATTGCCATCGGTTATCCGGCTGAGAGCAAGTCGCCTCACCCAAAAGAAGAATTGCAGAATGAAAAAATTCATCTGAATCAATATTAGGATTCAGACGTATTGATCTTTTGCACAAAATTCTTGTTTTGCTGCTTTTGGTGCTATCAAAACCGGCTAACCGACAGGAGCCAGGCTGACACAAAAAGCCGGGGCGGTTTTGTGTAAATACTATGACTGCAGCGGAGAAAATCGCCGATGCCGTTCAACAACAGGGTGGCAGATCTGTTGTGGTTCGTGCCAATGTGAGTGTTGAAGCTGAGGTTGTGACCATGTTCGAGACCGTTGACCACGAATTGGGTATTTTAGACGCCTTGGTAAACAACGCCGGTGTCATCGGCCACAAAGGTCGGGTAGACGAACTTGATGAAGCAAACATCATGTCGGTGCTCCGTACCAACGTACTCGGTCCGGTGCTTTGTAGCCGCGAGGCGGTGCGACGGATGTCTACGCGCTACGGAGGTAAAGGTGGCGCCATAGTCAACGTCTCGTCTGGATCGGCTTATATAGGTAATCCTGGGAGTAATGTAATCTATGCGGTATCCAAGGGTGGTCTCAACAGTCTGATGATAGGACTCTCACAAGAAGTGGCAGGCGAAGGCATTCGTGTCAATAACGTCTCCCCCGGCTTGACCCGAACGGATATGGTGAGCGCAGAACAGGCTACCGCCGATATCGGCAAAGTGCCGATCGGTCGTCTCGGAGAAGCAAGAGAAGTTGCCGAAGGTATTTTATGGCTATTGTCTGATAATGCCGGATTCGTAGCCGGCGCCAATATCCGAATTGCCGGCGGCCGCCCCTAAATAGATGGAAATTTATTTTGTAATTTCATATGGACCCTAAGAAGATGGGTCCGCCAGGCCCTGGGGCAGCGGCGAGACATAGCCTTTGGGGCCGACGGCCTGGTCGAACTCTTCACGGGCCGCCCTCAGGATAGCCGGGCTGTGCATAAGTTCCGTGATGGCCAGGGCCAAAGATTTTGCAGCAAAGAGCATCCCTTTCTTCCCGATCGAAGACCCTTGGGCCGCGGTGAATTGCCAACTGTGTCCCGGAACCCCGATGGGCGCGCAATTGGCACACAATTGGGCCGTCGGAATAATATAGGAGACGTCGCCCACATCGGTGGAACCGCCTTCGAGATCCCCTTTTCGAAACCCGCCGACACCTTCCAGGACTTTATCGCAGAGGGGAAAATTTAGTTCTTCCCTGCTCAATCCGGTCTTTTGGATGCTTCTTTCCACAAATGAAGGATCAACGGATTCCAATAGCTTAGCGGCAAAACCCTTTTCCGCTTCCGAAAATTGCGGCGCCCCCACTTGTTGCATCTTTTCCAGCAGGACCCGGGCCAGAACACCATTGGATAGAAAATCATAACAGCCGGTGATAAACTCGGTCTCGACCTGGGTGCCCGACATGAGGGCCGCCCCTTTGGCCACATCCAGCAGGCGGTCGTAAATCTCTTCCACTTGATCCCGCCGGGGGGCCCGCACGAAATACCACACCTGGGCCTCGGCCGGAACCACATTGGGTGCTTCTCCGCCTTTTGTTATAACACAATGGATGCGGGCATCCGGTATGATGTGCTCACGCAGATAGTTGACGCCCACATCCGTTAAGACGACACCGTCAAGCGCGCTGCGACCGCCCCAGGGAGAAGACCCGGCATGGGCCGCTTTCCCATAAAAATTGAGTTTAAAAGAATTCATGGCCGTCGAGGCGGATGCCCAAATGGTATTGATACTCATCGGGTGCCAACTCAAGGCGGCGTCGAGATCGTCAAACACGCCGGCCCGGGCCATAAAGACTTTCCCCACCAACGTTTCTTCAGCCGGGCAGCCGAAATATATGACGGTTCCCCTGGTGCCCTCTTTTTCCATGGCCGCCTTGGCCGCCATTGCGGCCGCCATGCTCCCCACCCCCAGGTGGTTGTGCCCACAGCCGTGGCCGGGGGCGGCTTTTTCAACCGGATCTTTTTGCGGCGAAGCCGTTTGGGACAGTCCCGGCAGGGCGTCATACTCCCCCAAGACCCCGATCACCGGCCGGCCATGGCCCCATGCGGCCGAGAAGGCCGTGGACATGCCGCCGAGATCGCTGCGGATGGAAAAACCGGCCTGGCTTAAGGCTTCGGTCTGTCGCTTGACGGCATAGGTTTCTTCCAATCCCAATTGGGGATGCTCCCAAATATCGTCTGACAGACGGGTAAATCCAGCCGCATTTTTATCTATAAAGGTGCTGGCCGTATCATTACTTTGCATTGAATTCTCCTTAAATCGGGGTTTGTGGCTCAACAAAATTTCCGCCTCGGATGGCGGAAGGTTACCTGCGTGAAATGGGCATATCACAACCTGCTGTAATTGATAAATATTAAATTTAAGTTTTGCTTGACTTGACAATTGTCAATTATGATATCTGTAAATCTATAGTCTCGAAAAGGCATGAAACGGTTTCGTAATAAGTCCGAAAACAGCCAATTTTCAAGTTTTAAACTTAATAATTTCAATAGGTTATGATATCATATATTCTCGACTTCAAAAACGCTTTTGACCGCTTTTTAATTACAACTCGTGAAAACGGTAACGTCCTTGGAATTATGTCACTTTTTTAAGTGAAGGCAGCTCTCTGATTGTGACACGCAAATTCGCCAAGGCTTGATGGGCTGAATTTATCAATGGTTGTGCTGTCGGTGCGGATGTCAGCAACGGATGGGTGGCAATTTGTAACATCTTGAGCTCTCGAACAGTT
>JBAVYC010001564.1:0-3533 GCA_049698595.1 Desulfobacterales bacterium
GTGCTGGGACAGTTACGAGCGTATTGCCGTTGAGGATTTAAAAGTTGTCCAAGAACTCAAAAACCAGGGTGTGGAAGTCATCCAATGGAGCGATGAAGATCTTCGCAAAGTTCGAATGGCTTCCAGAGAAATCTGGGATGAATTCGCCAAAAAAAGCCCGATGACCAAAAAGGTGCTTGATTCCCAGAAAGCCTGGCTGAAAGAACTGGGATTAATCGACTAACCGGTTAATAAATTAAATCGGATCTATAACCCAAGAGAAGGTAATCCATCGTCGTATCTTTCAATTCCAACTAATTTCGGAGTATTGGAGTAATGACGAAAGGATTGATGTCTTTTTTTTCAACACTCCAGTACTCCATCACTCCAAGACCGAGACTTTCAAGAACTGTTGGCAACCTTTAAATTACCTTTTTATTGGTTTTAATTCCGTTTTTAATTATCAGAAGCCCCGTTCCTGTCTGATTTTATCATAGCTTTCCTTGATTTCACGAAAGCGGTTGGCGGCAAAGTCCATAAATTCCTCCGGAAGTCCTTTAGAAACAATCGTATCGGGGTGAAAATCTTTCACAAGTTTTTTATAGTTGGACTTTATTTCCTGATTAGAAGACTCCGGGGTACAGTTCAGGATTTTGTAATATTTATCAAAATCCTTGAAGTAGACGGCCTTAATATTTTCAAATTGTCCGTCACTGATTTTAAAAATATCCTTTACGCTTTTCAGGGCAACTTCTTCTGCGGGGTGGAGTGTACCGTCTGCTGCTGCGACTTTGAAGAGGAGGTCCAGAAAAGACAGGAGCAGCGTCGGTTGGGTTTTGGTGGCCTGGTACAATTGAGCTGCAAAATCTTCGATTGAATATCGCGAGTCCTTGGCTTCGTTAAAAACCTGTCTGGCAAATTGTTTTTCGCCTTCTGCTATGGGCAAATTATTAATGAAGCCATCAACAATGGCAACTTCATCCCTGGTGACCGCGCCGTCGATCTTTGAAAGCTTACCCAGGATTGAAAATAAACTGATGAAATAGGTGGCCTGGGTCCTTTCTGTAGACCTGAATTGGAGTTCCTGTTCCGGTCCGATTGTCCGATTGACCAGATCGCTGCTCTTATCAATCAAAAGGTGTCCTAAGGCGGCGCCGGCAATAGCTCCAAGGGGCCCTCCGAAAATGAGGCCCAATGACCCCAGTGTCAATTTTCCAAACCAGCTCATAACTTTTCTCCTTACTTCTTTGTCACAACCGTTAAAGGCTTAAATCTTAACTTCCTCTCTGAAAGCGAATCGAATCCGGTTGTCCAGGTAGTACACCAAGGTAGGCTTGAAACGGTATAGTTTAACGCCGAAGCGCTCCCAAAAGCTTTCCGGATTCATAGATGATTTTTTTTTGAAAAATTCTTTGGTAAACGGAAATTTTTTCAAGTAGGCGCGCAACACCTGAATGGCCTCCAGGTTGCTCTCAACAGCTTGGACGCTGCCGCTCATTTGAAGACCCCGGATTTCCTGCCAGGTCGTGCCGGACGCATATACTGCCGAAGACGCCCGGCCGATTTCAAGAGCCTCTTTTATATGCCTGGATTCAGGGGCAGATAAAAAATAAAATGCGGACTTAAAAAAAACATAGTATACCGGTGCAGCCCAGGCCATATCACTCCCGGCAGTGGCCAGGGTCATGGTATTTTGTCCGGTAGCCAGATGTCCGGCCAGATCGTTTAGTTCCTGACCGGATTTGGTACTGTTTGAATCACGCGATTGCACCATAGTAACCTGCCGGTCGGCTATTCTTCATTACCCTGTCGAAAAATCCGAAGGCGTCGCCCCCAAATTATTTATAATCGTTTTACCTGTTTTTGGCTTAATGGGGACAGCTGTCTCCAATGCCATGCCCGGCGCACGTCTGATCAGCGGTAAATACGGCTAGCTTGCCGGAGGTCAGTAACTCAAGGTTGTCCTGCACCGAGCCCTGGGCCGCCCGATAAACTTTAATCCCCTCCAGTAAAAGCTTGCGCAAGGCGCCACCGCCGATTCCACCGACGATAATTGCATCTACCTGCCGGCCGTTCAGGGCCTTCAACGGCTGGCAGTGGCCGTGGAGATGATCCCGATCGGGATTTTCAACAGTGTCCGTTGAATCCTCCTCGGTATCCACAAACACAAAATAGTGGGCGGAGCCGAAATGGCCATAGACCCGACTCTCAATTCCTTTATTTTCCTGGGTAGGAAAGGCTATCTTCATCGTTATACCTCTTTGATTTTTATTTGAATATTTGACTTAAAGCTGATTTAGCGCTTCGTATTCGATCTGCGCCGATTCCCTGCACGCCCGCAGTCTAAGCGTTTATTTATCAATAGTTCAATCGTTACAAAATAGCGAAAATATCCCAATACAATTTTTTTTGCAACAAAATGTACAAAAAAGCACCGAAGGATCTATGTTTTTTCTGAGACTGCGCTCGGGAAAAGCGGCCCTGTCAGGGCATCAAGCACCTGAAACCTAACGTTCCTTACAAGATGTTGTCAGAAAAATGCCGATATAAGTCTAACATGGAAATCGCTGATGGATGTTTGGGGGTATTATCCAGAGATGAGTTCCCAGACGGTATCATTTACCACTTGGAAAATATTGAAACACAGTAGGCTTAAACGAGCGTTCATTTCAATGGAGAAAAAAGATTTATAACCATTTTGACTTTTTTCCACCACTTGCCAACGGGACCCACAGAATTGTGATGCTGCGCCAACCATTCTCTTTTTAAATGAGACACTTCATTTTTTGAAAGTTTTTTGTCGCTCACAACCATGCCACCGTGCGGATTCCAAAATGCTCCCATATCAAACCTCACAATCGTTTTCAGCATTCCAACCATTATGCTCCCATGAGGCGGGCGCTAAAGGGGCGGACAGGACAACACCAGAAACAACTGCCGCAGTCCGAAAATCCGCCCCCCATGCAAAAGAAGACCTGACCATTCACTTAACGGAATTTTCAAGCAAGCTTGATGACAAAAGCATTCCATACGGTCAATAGATGGTTGGTCAGGCAGTTTGAATTAAAGCAAGATATGTGCCAGATACCAGAATGAGGGAATTTATAATGATATCTGAAGGTAAGGAATTTTGAGATACAAGAGGACATTGGCTATTGTGAAAAATATTTGACACTATTGTGAAAAAAGATCCATATTTTTTAGACCTTCCACTGTCCCGCGGTGTCCAACAGCAACTACCTGAATATCAGCTCATTTCTCTGAGGTAGCAGATCTTTTGGAAACCCCTGAAAGGCAATGGAAGTTGACCGCAGGTGACAATCCTGGTGTCTTGATCGTCGAAACTTGAGATCGAGATGCCCAGCAACCTGATCTTCTTCTGACCGGCTTCGGTTTTAGAGAGCAAGGGCTTGACGTATTTCATAATTACGGATGCATTGTCTGCCGGCTCATCCACCGTAATGCTTCTTGAAATGGATTGGAAATCAAAGTATTTTATCTTCAGTGTAATGGTATGTCCTTTGGCTTCGCGTTTGATTAAAGAACTCCCCAAC
>JBAVYC010001565.1:0-11841 GCA_049698595.1 Desulfobacterales bacterium
GTCCAGTCATGAAACCGATCCCTCTTATTTAAAAAAGCAACCAACGGACCGGTGTCAACCAATACACCTTGTTTCATTTTCCGTATCCTTTTAAGTGCTTTTTATTATAAGAAAGATCCGACGAGCCTTCGACCGAACCAACCAGGTCCTTGGCCATATCCAGGCAGGAATTAGGGGCAATTGCTTCATTTATTTCCAGAATCGATTCAATTGCTGTACGAATCAAATTTGATTTGCTCTCCCCTCTTTTGGCCGCTACAGCTGCCAATTTAAGATCCAGCTTCTCAGGCACTTTTACGGTCAGGGTTTTCATTTTTGCTCCTTTAGAGGCATAAGTAGTACAGATGTGCCACTAACGTAATACGAAATTAAGGGCCTGTCAAGATAGGAAAATACTCGGATAATTTTTTCACTATTTTGTGACGATTGAATATTGAATATTTAAGGTCCGTGGATCAATTCAAAGGACGGAGCAATATGCAGTGCCAGCGCCTCCTGAATGGCACCGCGGGTCAAACGCGGATAGGCATCAAGAATTTGTTCGGTTGTTTCACCAGCGGCCAACTTTTCTAAGAGAAGTTCAACAGTAAATCAGGCAGTTTCATTATTTTTTATTTTCCTCTTTTTTAACGGAAGGAAACAAGGATGCATTGGTATGCGGCAGGAATTTTGCGGCACTGAAGCGGTTCATGAAATCCTGGTTGACGTTTAACTCCAGGTAGGTGATGCGGTCGCGGATGTCGTCGATTTCTTTCAGAAAATCAACCGAAGTGAGCGCCAGAGCCGCGCCACCGAGGGAACTGTTTCCCAGCGATTTGTAGCTTTCCAGGGGCAGGTCCGGCAGCATGCCGATGGCAATGGCCGCGCGCGGGTCGATAAAGGCGCCGAAGGTACCGCCCACAAAAAATAAGTTTAAATCCTTCAGCGTTATACCCACCGAAGTCGTGATCGTTTCCAAAATCGTATACATGGCGGCTTTGGATCGAATGAGGCTGTCAAGGTCTGCCTGGCTGATGGTCAAGTCCGATCCGGTCGCTGACTTACCGGCCGGGACCACCACCAGGTGGGCAAGGCCGTCAATTTGTTTGAGATGCTGGCCGCACGCAACAGAAATAAATTTCCCGCGCAGGTCGATCATCTGCGATCGAAAAAGTGCGGCGGCCAGATCGATGATACCGGAGCCGCAAATACCTTTCGGCGGCTCGCCGTCAATGGTGTGCAGGTCGAACTCGTGCGAATCCGGATCGATCGCAATCCGATCCACCACTCCCGGCCCCGCCACCATGCCCATTTTCGTCATTCCGCCTTCCAGGGCCGGGCCGGCGGCTCCAGCGCAGGCGATCAGCCAATTTTCATTGCCCACCACAACCTCGGCGTTAGTTCCCACATCAACTAGTATAGCCGTATCCGGCAGCTTGTGAAGACCCGCAAAAAAAATGCCGGCAATCAGATCCCCACCAAAATAACTGCCGACATTCGGGAAAATGAATACCCTGGCTCCGGAGTTCACCTGAAGACCGAGTTCTGCGGCTTTTGAGACACCGGGTGTGTTGATCGCCGGTATATAAGGCTCTCGAATAATCCAGCGCGGATCCAGCCCCATGAACAAATGGGTCATGGCCGTGTTGCCGGCCACAGTAACGGTATAGATGTCCTGTGGTTCTATCCGACAGGACCGGCACAGGTCTTGAATAGTTTGGTTCAGTCCGGCAATGATAAGCTCATTCAGCCGTTTCAGCCCACCGGAGGTTTCTGCAAAATGGATGCGGACCAGGATATCCGGCCCGACAGCCAGTTGGGGATTGTCAAACCCGGCTTCGCCCAATGTGCGGCCATCGGAAAGGTCCAATAGTCGCAAAACTACTTTGGTAGTGCCCAGATCAATGGCGAGACCGGCAAACGGAAGAGGCGCATCGACCCCGGCAATTCCGGTCACTAACCAGCGGTGACGGTCTTTAAAAAGGAGGCAGCGAACGCTATATTCCCATTTCCGCAGGAGATCCGGAAGCTTTTTTACCAGATCGAGGTCCATATGAACGGCATTGGTTTGAAGGTCGGATTTTAAAGCTGAAATCAGACGGTCGGTGTCTGCTGTGTTGTCCTGCAACGTTGGCTTTGCAAGCCTAACCGTTCGGATCCAGGGAGAGTCTGTGATTTTAGGCAATTTTAGATTTTGAATTTTGAATTTCGGATTTGTTGTATCGCTTTGCTCTATCATTTTTTATTAGATTGATCCGCCGCAGGCGAACCTTACATCCCAAATCTAAATTCCAAAATCCAAAATCTCTAAGAGATTAAATTGGAATCACTTTTTAAAAGAGAATCAGAGTAATCCATGCAATCCGCGAAATTTGACGCTTAAATCTTCTCCATAGCAGCCAAAATCCGATTCAGCACTTCGCCGGCCGCGCCCATGATCAGATAGTCGCTGATTTCATTGGTCAACGGAGTTCTTTCCGGGTTGATCTCGACAATTTTAGCGCCGTTATCTTTGGCGATAACCGGAATCATGGCCGCGGGTTGAACCACGGCGGAGGTGCCGACCACCAGCATGAGATCACAATCGGTAGCTACCTGCCTCGAACGCGACATGGCTTCGGCGGGGATCATTTCACCAAAAAATACGGCATCCGGTCGCAGAATTCCGCCGCATTCACAGCGCGGCGGAATCTCGGAGATATCCACTTTGAGGGTTTCATATTTTCGGTGACAGTCCATGCATCGCTGCCAGGCAAAAGTACCGTGATATTCGATCACATCGGTATTGCCGGCCGCCTGGTGGAGTCCATCGACATTTTGAGTGATAATGGTCTTTAACTTATCCCGTGCTTCGAGTATGGCCAGCCCCTTGTGGCCGTCATTCGGTTTGGCTCGATCCACAATTTCTTTCATTTCCCTGACAAGGACTTCCCAGACTTTTGCAGGATCCCGCATGAGGGCATCAATATGAGCAAATTCCATGGGATCAAATCGTTCCCAGAGCCCCCCTTTTCCCCGGAATGGCGGAATTCCGCTTTCAGTGGAAATGCCCGCGCCGGTTAAGGCCGCCACATTTCCGGCGACAGCCAAATCTTCCGCAGCCCGTTTGATTAAATCATCCATATTTACCTCGTTCATGTTGAATAGCTGCCAGGGGGATCAGAAGTCAGAAATTGGAATTCGGAATTCAGAATGAGAAAGTCGGAAAATATCAATCAATCCTATACGCTTACCTTGTACCCTCTCCGACAGTAAGAGTGACGAGCGACGACTATCGATTGCTTCAGCTGCCCTGCTCCTCTTTGCTTCACTTCGCATTTCGAAATATAATCCTTCTATCATCGTTGTTCTGTAATCTGACTTCTGTCTTCCGTCCTCTGTCCTCTGCCATCTGCCCTGACCCGCAACCCGCAACACCCTTTTAATCCTCCTGCGCCTGCCATTGGGCGATGCCTTACTCTATGCGCTATGCCCTTTGCTCTAAGCCCTTTTTGCCCGCAACCCGATCTTATAATTCAAACACCATGTCACTCGCCACCCCAACGCACTCGAGCTTAGGGCCTTTGACAGCAACCCGGTCCCGGCAATCTTTGACGATTCTATCCATTTGCCGGTCGGTACGTTCCTGGTTTAAATGAAACAGGCCCAGTTTTTTAACGCCCGCTTTTTGGGCCAGATTCAGTGCATCGGTGTACACGGAGTGCCCCCAGTCGACGAAGGTTTTATATTCCTGCGGGG
Organism: Desulfobacterales bacterium; assembly: GCA_049698595.1. Classification (GTDB taxonomy): domain Bacteria; phylum Desulfobacterota; class Desulfobacteria; order Desulfobacterales; family JAFDCJ01; genus JAFDCJ01. Next base: position 3,718 of record JBAVYC010001565.1, read on the forward strand.
TGTATTCGGCATCATGGATCAGGAGATCCGCACCCCTGGCAAACTCCAAATAATCACCGAAAGCCAGACCCCCGGGATGAATATAGCCGAGTTCGTTGTCGGTCAAAAATACGAAGCGTTTCCCGTCTTCAACGAATTTATATCCGCTGCCGCCGTTTGGATGACTGAGCGCAATGGGCACCACGCTGACCGAGCCGATTTCAAATTCCAATGGGCATGCATCCGGATAAATTAGTTGCGCGGTAATATCCGCATACTTGACCGGGAAGTTGGGCGGCGCCATGAGTTTGGACAGGATTGTTTCCACAAATTTGCTATGATAGGGGCAGCGGTGTAATACGATATGGGTGCTTTTAAAATAAAGTGGTTTAAAAAAGGGAAAGCCCATCAAATGGTCCCAATGGGCATGGGTAAAGATAAAATTGAGATCGCGGCAATTTTCCTCTGCCAGTTGGTTGCCGAGTCTTCGAATACCGGTGCCGGCGTCAACAATAATAATGTCTCCGCTTTTCGTCCGGATTTCCAAACAGGTTGTGTCGCCGCCGTATTTTAGATATTCTTTGCCCGAAACCGGTATGGATCCTCTGGAACCCCAGATCTTTATTATCATGTTTATCCTTTGATCCACCACGTACGGCTAATCCGCATTTCCATAAAACGTATGCCAGATGCCGTCACGGGTCCACTGCTTTATGATTTTGACTGGCTGCCGCGCAAGGCGGTCGGCAATATCTTTTGCTTCACTGCGCAGGAGACCTGAGAGGATGAATCTTTTTTTATCAAGAAACCCCTGGGTGTTAATCAAATGCCGCATGACATCATAATGGATGTTGGCAATCACTAGATCCGCCGGATAAGCGATGATGTCTTCGGCTTTGCCCTGCACAATCACCACCCGATCTGCCAGTTGGTTCAGTTGAACATTTCTTGCGGCGGTCCTGGCCGCCAGCAAATTCAGATCAACCCCAACCACACGTTTGCTACCCAGCCGGGCGGCGGCCAGAGACAGCAGGCCTGTTCCGGTTCCAAGGTCCAGCACCGTTTTGAATGCCATTGAACAGGCTGCTGCTTCGAGGGCTTCGAGACAATCACGGGTAGTCGGATGGGTTCCCGTGCCGAAAACGAGACCGGGATCCAGCAAAATTCCTATTCTATCGTCGCCGGTCCCGCCCGCGCCGGACTCCCAGGCAGGCGTTATACGAAATTTTCCGTGCTCAAAGGTGCTGAAAACTTCTCCCAGCCATTGATCGTAAGACATCTCATAGCTGTCAACATAACTCAATTGGTGCTGGTGATTCAAGAGGTTTTCAATTTGTCGCGCCGCCGGACTGGAGAAGAATATAAAGGAATCCTCTTCTTCTTGCCAGGTGCCGATAAAGTTATTTTGAAACATCCCGCTCGCAGCCGTCAGACGTCCCTTGAGGTAGTAAATAAACAGATCCCGACTGGGGCCGGCGCTGATCATTTCCGGATTAATCGGCTGCCTCCGGATGTGCTTCATTTTTTGGCAACTGGTCAAGATACCATTCCATGGGGTCCAGCAAGGTAAATCCCAGGTTCCTCAGTTTTTTCTTCACGTGGGCGATATTCTGGGTCAAGAGGTAGGTAAAAATGGCACGTTTATTTTCATCCCAATACCTGGCAACGAGAACACTGCCAAAGGAAATGTTTTCTTCGGTGATGGCATCCACGATTTTTTTGAGTTGACCGATTTTTTCTTCCGTCAGAATACACAGAAGGGTGCCGGGTTCCCCGATTCCCAGTACATTGATGAAAGCTCTCAGTAGATCGCGGACCGATATAATTCCCGTAAGTTTATGGTTGTCATCGACCACCGGCAGAGCCCCGACTTTTGAATTTTGGATGAGCAGCAGGGCATCCTGAATCGTATAGGTCGGCGAAATCGAGATGGGGTCTTTAGTCATAATATCTTTGACCTTAAATCTGGCGACCCTTTCCTTTTCCGTTTCGTCGCAGTGCTCCATTAAAGAGCGATAAGGCAGTGCGCTCCTGATATCCCTGTCTGTGACGATGCCGACAAGTCGCCGGTCGCTGTCGATAATCGGAAGGTGACGAATCTTGTTTTTCGCCAACAGTTCCTGGGCATCAAGAATCGTTGCTTCTTCATCTACCGTGATGACCTCGCGCGTCATGGATCTGGAGACGAACATATTTCCCCCCTATCCCGGACAAGCCGGAATTGAAAATTGAATATTGCAAATAAATTATAAGGATCCAAATAGTTGTCAATGTACCGGGATTAAGCGTTTAGCAAGATCTCAACATGATTCCTGGCCAGTTCCGGAAGCCGTTTTAATGAGTAGCCCCCTTCCAGTATGGATATGACCCTGCCCTTTGAATAGCGTATGCCCAATTCAACGATCTTTTGCATAATCCAGGAAAAACCTTCGGTGGATAATTGCATGTCGGCCATTTCGTCGTCTATGTGGGCATCAAAGCCGGCAGAGACAAGAATGACTTCCGGTTTGAATTCATCAAAGGCCGGCAGCAGGTCTTTTTGGATCAGGCGTTTATATTCATCGTCCCCCCGGCCCGGCAACACCGGCGAGTTTTTGGTGTAACCATGCCCGAAATCTTTTCCGTTTTCAAACTCACGACCGGTGCCGGGATAAGCAAAAGAGGGATGCTCGTGGATAGAATAATAAAAAACCGTCGGATCATCTTCGAAGATGTGCTGGGTCCCATTGCCGTGATGAACATCGAAATCGACAATGCCCACACGCTGGATGCCCCACTGGTTTTGCAGATAACGGGCGGCGATGGCCACGTTGTTGAAGTAACAGAATCCCATGGCATGGCTGACTTCGGCATGATGCCCCGGTGGTCTGACGGCACAGAAAGCGTTGTCCAGTTCACCGTCCATTACCCGACCGACCACATCCAGAATACCGCCGACAGCGAGTAATGAAATTGCAAAAGTGTCACAACACATTTGGTTGTCCGGACTGTCAAAAATACTCTTGCCGGACTGGCAGGCCGCTTCAAAACGCTTGATATAGGATCCGTCATGGACCAATTCGATCCATTCCATTTCCGCCGGGCTGCCCTCGAACAAAACGAGCCTGGGCAGCAGCCCGGCTTCCTTAATGCCCCGATAGATACAGGCAAGCCTGTCCGGAACCTCCGGGTGATAGTGACCGGTCTGGTGCAACTGATACCTTTCATCATATAAAAAGCCTGTTTTATTCATGACATCGCAACCCGTAGTTTATAAAATTGGTCGTTAGATATTATTTGTTATTTGCGGTTAGATATTTGCTTTTTCGGTTTATCCGGATTAAGTCTGTAGCGTTAAAAAACCGCCCAATGTATAGCTTTTAAATTTTATCCCATTTTTATTCCATATAAGGAGAATTTTAGATTTTGGCCTCCGGCCCGGAGGGGCCATAGCGGCCTACGCCCCGGAGGGATTGCAAATTTCGGATTTGTTGTATCGCTCCGCTCTATCCTTATTTATTAAATTGATCCGCCGGCTTCCGACTCGCAGAGCCGACAGAGCCTATAGCTCGAAGAGCGGCGGACCTTAAATCCAAAATCCCAATTCTAAAATCCCAAATTTATACCCCTTGCCCGGGTTATGCCACGATCTTATCAAAGATTTTAAAAGCGGCCTGAACAGACGGGCAGTCTTCCGGCATTTCGATAGTTGGACGTCCATTAAAGTCGAATTCATACACGGTTCGGTCGTCGGGTACCGTGCCGGCCAGTTCGAGCCCGCCCGCTTTAATCATCTCCAGGGCCTGGTCGGATGGTGCTTCTTTGACCTGATTGATCACCGCGTAGCTTTTACCAACACCAATGTTTAACCGTCTGGCGAGATCCTCGATCCTAATGGCAGCCTGAAGTCCGCGCCGGGATGGATCTGAAACGATTAAAAGAATATCCACATTTTTTGTGGTCAAGCGGCTGATATGTTCCATGCCGGCTTCGTTGTCCATGACGATAAATGGATAATTGCCGGCCAGCCGATCCATAAATCCGGCCAGCAAGGTATTGGCGGCACAATAGCAACCCGCTCCCTCGGGCTGCCCCATAACGACCAGGTCAAATCCCGGTGCTTCCACCATGGACTCTTCAAGCTTCATTTCCATAAATATGTCTTTGGTCATGCCGCCGGGGACAACGCCTTTTTTCATTTCTTCACGGGCGTTGCCAAGGGTGTCTTTAATTTCGAGACCGAGGACTTCATTTAAATTCGAATTGCAATCGGCATCAACTGCCAGAATCGGTGTTTTATTTTTCTTTACCAAGTATTTAATTAGCAGGCCCGACATGGTGGTTTTCCCGCTGCCTCCCTTGCCGGCCAGAGCGATTGTGTATGGCATCGTTGTCATTTTCCTTTCATAAAATATTCAATTTGGATTCTTCTATGATTAATCCCGGCCCGTAAGTCTAAGCCTAAATGGTTAATATACTAATTCAGAACCCGCCTGTCCAGTCCACAATAATTCCCGTCTCGAAACTTCTACAATTATCTGAAATTAATGATTTATTATAATTCCTGGTTATGCCGCTGGCATCCGATGGTGGAATACTGAGATAATGAGTTAAAATTGATGTCTTTTTAATCCATGATGGGCTTATCCCATAAATCACATTTTTTTTCAATTAGAGGGTTTTCAGTTTGGGTCTGCAAATCCCTTGCAATGGTCCAAGTCATATGTTAATCCCAACATAAAATTGTCGGCCTTACACACTTAAACAATTTTTGGAGGAAAGAGAATGGATTTTGAACTCACTAAATCGCAAAAAGAAATTCTGAAAGCTGCAAAGGAATTTGCCAAAGGCGAATTTGACAAGGAGCTTGCCCTTGAACTGGACAGAACACATAAGTTTCCGACGAAAATTTGGCAAAAAGCCGCTGACCTCGGATTTATCGGCATCCATTACCCGGAAGAATATTCCGGCCAGGGGCTTGGTGTTCTGGAAAACATCATTATTGCCGACGCCTTTTGCGCCCAGGACTCCTCGATCGGCAGCGCCGTCGCCCTTTCCAGTTTTGCCGCTGAATGTGTTTTGCGCTTTGGCAGCGAAGAGTTAAAACAAAAATTTCTACCCGCGGTGGCCGAGGGTAAAATGCTTTCGTCCGGAGCATTTACGGAACCGGACCATGGCTCGGACATCACGTCGCTGAATACCACGGCCGTCAGAGAAGGGGATGAATGGGTCATTAACGGCACGAAGACATTTATCACCAACGGCGGGATGGCCGGTTTTTACTGCACCATGTGCCAGACGGACAGCGAAGTTCAGCCGTCTTACAGGGGCATCAGTCTGATCCTGGTGGAGGCTGATCGAGAAGGCCTCACCACCGCCGATCTAGGTGAAAAAATGGGGATTCATATGATGGCCACCGCCGAGGTCAATTATAAGGATGTCCGCGTGCCGGCCGCCAATTTGATCGGCAAAGAGGGTAAGGGTTTTTATCACGTACTCGAATTTTTTGACGAAAGCCGGATATTGGTGGCCGCCCAGGCCTTGGGAACGGCCCAGGGTGCATTTAATCGCGCCCTGGCCTACGTCAAGGAACGCGAGCAGTTCGGCCGTAAGATCGCCCAGTTCCAGGTCACCCAGCACAAACTGGCCGAAATGGCGACCAAGATAGAACTTGCCCGCTTGATCACCTACAAGGCCGCCTGGAATTATGATCAGGGCCGGATTGACCCGAAACTAACCTCTATGGCCAAAATGTATGCCGCTCGCACGGCAGTTGAAGTGGCCGACGAGGCCATTCAGCTTCTGGGCGGATACGGATACATGACTGAATATGAAGTCGAGCGGTTTTATCGCGATGCCAAGATCACCGAAATTTACGAAGGCACCAAAGAAATTCAGAAAAATACGATTGCCAGCGCTATAATCGGCAAACTTAAATAGGTGCGGGGCAGAGGGCGAAGGGCATAGGGCAAGCGAGCCTGAGCTGTATGAGCACTAAGCTATTTTTACGCCGGGGGACTGTGGAAGGTTTACAAAAAATGAACATCGAACATCGAACGTCCAACATCGAATGTTGAATAAGAAAAAATAAAGAAACAGAAGAATTAATTCAGATTTTCGTGACGAGTATCAAAACGGCCGTTCGACAGGCTCACGGCCCTGAGCTGAGTCGAATAGCTGAAAAAGCACAGAAGCAACCATTCAGGGTCTGACATCAAATTTTTGAGAACAAATGAAATTAAATCGCGGAGCGCAGCGACATCATTATTCGATGTTCAACGTTGGACGTTCGATGTTCGACTTTTAGTCTATTCGACGTTCATCTTTCGAAGCAGTCTTGGAGACAAATCAACTATGGACTCGCTACAAATAAATTATCAGCATATGTGTAGCTCAATACTAAACTGAAAGGGATCACAAAATGCCTGACTTAATTAGAAAGACCTTGCTGGCAGGTGTCGGTCTTGCGCTGAAAACCTGGGATGAAGTGGAAGACCTGGCCAAGGAGCTGGTCGATAAAGGCAAAATGACCGAAAAAGATGGTAACACGTTTGTTAAAGACTTGCAAAAGCGATATGAAGAAACCCAGAAAATGCTGGAAGCCCGGGTGGAAAAGACCGTGCAGGATTTTCTAAAGAAAGCCAATGTGGTTACAAGTGATGAACTAAAGGCCGTCAAGAAAGAAGTCCGCGAATTGAAAAAGATGATCAGCAGCGATAGGGAAAAATCGTAACTTCAGTTATCGTTGATTGGTTGATTAGTTGATTGGTTAACCAGTAAACTATTCAACGAGGACTCTAATTAGAATTAATACCTAATTTTATTCATCCATGCTGAGCATAAGAAAAATCGGTGTCATTGGTCGAACCTATCGACATCTCAATCGCTATCGCCAGATTCTGACCGTATTGTTTAAATATGGGTTTGGCGATTTACTGGAATTGCTGAAGATCGATCAGTACATTGAAGTCGGTCTTCAAATGATATCCAGGAACCGTGGGGCGCGGGTCGAACGTCTGACCCGGCCCCAGCGATTAAGAATGGCCTTTGAAGAGCTTGGACCCACCTATATAAAACTCGGCCAGATACTCTCCACGCGACCCGATCTGATCCCCTTGGATTTTATTCAAGAGCTTTCAAAGCTGCAGGATGACGTACCGGCATTTCCGTACAAAGACGTCTGCAAAGTTGTCGAATCTGAGTTCGGCCGCCCGCCGGAAGCGCTTTTTGACAGCCTCGAAAAAGAGCCCCAGGCATCCGCCTCCATCGGCCAGGTTCACCGGGCGGTTTTGAAAGACGGAGAGTCTGTGGCCGTTAAATTTCAGCGACCCGGTATTCATAAAATTATCGAGGTTGACCTTGAAATCATGCTGCATCTGGCAACCTTGGCGGAACATCATATCGAGGAACTGGCCCTCCATCGGCCGGTTAAGATCGTAGACGAATTTGCGCGCACGCTGGAAAAAGAAATCGATTACAAAATTGAAGCCACCAATATGGAGCGTTGTGCCCGCCAATTCCTGGATGATCCCTATGTTTACATCCCCAAGGTTTACAACGAAGTCACAAGTTCTCGCGTCTTGACCGCCGAGTTTGTCGAAGGCATTAAGATATCGGATATCGACGGGCTGGAATCCGCAGGGCTTGACAGAAAGCTGATCACAGCGCGCGGAGCGGATCTGGTACTCGAGCAAGTCTTTGAACATGGTTTTTTCCATGCCGACCCGCATCCGGGCAATATTTTTGCACTGCCGAACAATGTCATTTGCCTGATTGATTTTGGCATGGTCGGCGTGGTCGATCGCCAGACACGGAATAATTTCGTCGATTTGCTCGACAGCATTGTCCACCAGAATGAAATTCAGGCCGCCGAGGTGCTGCTTAAATTAACCTACTGGGATGAGGAGCCCGACAGACGGCTGCTCGAACGCGAGGTTGCGGATTTCATGGGGCGCCACCTTTACAAACCGCTGAAGGAAATTGAGCTCGGCAAACTTCTTCAGCAGTTACTTGAGGTGGCCGGTGATTTCCGACTGCGCATTCCGCCGGATCTTTTTCTGATGATAAAAGCACTGGGTACGGTCGAAGGTGTGGGTCGCATGCTGGATCCGGACTTTGACATGATTGCGCAGGCGACCCCCTTCATTGCCAAAGTCAAACTGGAAA